>DBWK01000143.1:1210-5827 GCA_002308875.1 Treponema sp. UBA1240 | reverse complement strand
CTCCGGTTGACTGCGGTGAAATTCTAAACGTAAAGAACGTAAAATGGGCAAAAATGCAGATGTGGGACTGCGACTGCGCTGAAAAAGACGGCAAGTATTATTTGTATTTTCCTGCACGCGACAAGGACGGAATGTTCCGCTTTGGTGTGGCTGTTGCAGACAAACCTGAAGGTCCTTTTATACCGGAAGATAACTACATGAAAGGCAGCTACAGTATTGACCTGTGCGCTTTTAAGGAAGATGACGGTTCTTACTATCTTACGTTCGGCGGTATTTGGGGCGGTCAGCTTGACCAGTACCGCAACAATGTTTGGGATAAGAACAACAAAGAGTCTGAAGGCGATGTTCCTGCTGTATGCCCTAAGATTGTAAAACTTGCCGGCAACATGAAAGAATTTGCGGAAGACCCAAAAGACCTTGTTATTGTTGATAAAGACGGACAGCCGTTAAAGGGCCGCGACCACAACCGCCGGTTCTTTGAAGCTTCATGGCTTTTCAAAAAAGACGGCAAATACTATTTTACATATTCCACAGGCGACACACACCTTTTGTGCTGGGCTGTTTCGGACAAACTGTACGGTCCTTACTCATACGGCGGTGTAATTCTTACTCCTGTTTTGGGCTGGACAACGCATCATTCCATCGTTCAGTACAAAAACCAGTGGTACTTGTTCTATCACGACTGCGAACTTTCAAAGGGAATAGACAACAAGCGCAACCTCAAATTCTGCAAACTGCAGTTTGATGCAGACGGCGGCATTGTACCGGTTGACGGCAGTATCAAATAGTATCAAACAAAAGTATCAAATCTGAAAGCTGTTTTTAAATACGAACTAAAAGCTGTCTTGAAATATGGACAGCTTTTTATATTGCTTTTCCTTTTTACTTGCCTTATTCTTATTTGTAGTTATGAAAATCTTACAAACCGGCGACCTGCATTTGGGCAAGCTTTTTTATGAACGTTCTCTAATTCCCGACCAAAAGCATATGCTCTCACAAATTGTGCAGGAAATAAAAAACGAAGCCGCGTCCGGCAGTCCGTACAAAGCTTTGCTTGTTTGCGGCGATGTTTATGACCGTTCTGTTCCGCCGGCGGAGGCAGTGGAGCTGTTTTCAAACTTTCTTGCGGAGCTCAAGAATGCTTCACCTGAACTGCACATTTTCATAATTTCAGGTAATCACGATTCCGCAAACCGCCTTTCTTACGCTGCGGAACTTTTGGATTTTCAGCGAATCCATATACGCACTTCATTTGAAAATATAGAAACGCCTGTGGTTGTTGACGGCACGTCGTTTTATCTTTTTCCGTTCTGTCAGCCTTCGGCGGGTAGAACCGGTGAAAATGAAGCGGACGCTCCTAATGCGCAGGAAGCCTTTATTGCAAAGATTGCTTCTGCTGCCCGTAAAAACAGCGGCGCGGAACAGTCAGTTCTTTTGGCACATTTGTTTACGGCTGGTTCCGTAACATCGGAATCGGAACGCGGCGTGTGGGGAACTGCGGAGCAGGTTGATTCCAAAGTTTTTTCGGAATTCTCATACACAGCGCTCGGACATCTGCACAGGTTTCAGAAAGCGGGTAAAAACGTGTATTATGCAGGTTCTCCGCTTGCTTACTCGTTTGACGAGAATTCCGCCGAAAAATGTTTACTGCGCGTTGAACTTGAACCGGACACTGGACCTGTTGTTACAAAAATCCCGGTTACTCCGCTGCACAAGGTTGTCCGCCTTTCGGGAACGTTTGCGGATTTTTATGAAGGCGACAGATTTTTGGAATTCAAAGACGATTTTGTGGAAATAAACTGCCAGGACGACACAATTGTTGAAAATCCCGTCCTGCTTTTAAAATCGCACTTTTCAAATCTCCTTTCTTTCAGGCAGGAAAAAGCCATAATCGAAGAAACTTCTTCCGATATGGCGGCACGCCGTGATTTTATCTTTCAGGCAAAAGGCAATATTCAGGAGCATTTTGCGCTGTTTTTGTCGGACTTGCAGCAGGACGGAGCGGACGAGGAAGAGCTGAAGCTGTTCAAAAAGCTTCTTGACGAAAAGGAAAAAGATGAAACCGCTTAATCTAAAGTTAAAGAACATCGGTGCGTTTGCCGGTGAAACGGAAATAGATTTTTCACGTCTCAACGACATTTTTCTCATCTGCGGCAAAACCGGTTCGGGCAAAACAACAATACTCGATTCAATATGCTACGCTCTTTACGGAAAACTGCCGGGTGCGCGAAGCGACCATCCGCGTATGATGCGCTCACAGTTTGTAGGTGAAGATGAAGATAGTTCAATTGTTTTTGAATTTATGCTTGGCGGCGAAAAATACAAAATCGTACGGGTACTTCCGCTGTCCTATGTAAACAGAAACAACAAGGTTTCCGAAAAGCAGGAAACGGTTGCGCTTTTTAAATGTGAACAGGGCAAATACGTTGAAATAGCGGGCAAAAAGTCGGGAACGGACGACACGATAAAAAAACTTATAGGGCTTTCGCTCGAAGAATTTGCAAAGATTGTTGTTCTGCCGCAGGGTGAATTTGCGGCTTTTCTGCGCCTTAATTCGAATGAACGTGAGCAGGCACTGTCAAAGCTTTTTCCTGTTGAGGACTATAGGTCGATTACCGAATTTGCTGTGAACAAAAGCAAAATCTACAGGCAGGAACTCTCATCGCTTGAAAAACAGATAGCTGTTCTTAAAAACGACTATGATGAAGAACTGACAGGCAAAAGCATCGAAAATCTTACTGCCGAAGAAAATCAGCTTAATGAGCAGCATAATCAACTTCAGCAGGAACTTGTAAACGAGTCTTCTGAGTTGCAAAAAGCAGTTCAGCTTAAAGAAAAAATTACGGAGTTCAACACACACAAAGCAAAACTTTGCGAACTTGAAGAGCAGAAAGAGCAGACGGAAGAAAAACGCAGAAAGGTGCTGAAAGCGCATATTGCCGAAACAGTAAAACCGTATTACGACAATCTAAAGCTTTCAGAGCAAAAGTCGGAAGAAAACCGTATAGCGCTTTCCGCCAAAAACGCGGAACTTGCAGATGTAAAAAACACTCTTGAAGAACTGGAACTCCAAAAACCGCAGATACAAACGCTCAGGGAACTTAATCCCAGAATAAGTCTTGGAATAAGCAATCTTGAGCAGGCAAGGGAACTGCTTTTAAGGGAGCGTGAACTTAAAAAATCATTTGAACATGAAAGCTCACAACGTGACGAAAAAAACGGCTTTTTGCTTTCTATAACCGAAAAATATAAAGCAGCCGCGGACGAGCTGGAAAAAATAAAGCAGAATCTTTCGATGAACGATGTTGACGCGCTCTACGAAGCAGACCGTGAGGCGGAGCGAATGCTTGAAAAGGCAAAGGAACTGAGCAAGCAGTACAAAACATATTCCGAAGATGTGAGCCGTCTTAACGAAGTTATTGAATCCGTAAAAAAACACGAGCAGAAAAAGGCCGAATTCAACCGGCAGATAACAATGCTCAGGCAGGAAATAGAAACACTTGAACTCCAAAAAAAGCATGAGCAGCAAAATCAGGCGGCGGCTGTGCTTGCAAAGGATTTGCGCGACGGAGAACCGTGCCCGGTCTGCGGTTCGGTTCATCACCCGAATCCTGCTTTTATGCTGGATTTTCTTACTTCAGACGAGATGATTACTTCCAAAAAACAGCTCTTGGAACGAGTTCAGGAGGACTTTACCGACAGCGAAAAAATGATTTCGGGTTTGAATGCACAAAAGGAAAACTTGGAAGCAAAGCTGAACGATGTGCCTTTTTTTTCTAACTTTGACCCTGTTACGGAGCTTGCAAATGCCGCCGCAAAACGCCAGCAGACAAAGATAGCGCTTGATGAGACAAAGCGGCTTTCAAACAGCATCGGACAGAAAGAACGGTCGGTTTTGCAGCTGAAAAACAGCATAGACCAACTGAAGGAAGAACTGGCGGAGACCGCCGTTACGCTCAAAGGCTATACAACCGAAATGCAGACTGTTTCGGAAAGGCTTTCGGTTTTGCTAAAAGACATAAACGTAAAAGACACTAACATTGAGTTTGAAATACAAAAACTAAAGTCCGAGTTTGAGCAGAACGGAAAGAGTATTGCCGACTTTGACACACAAACGGCTGAAAACCAAAAACGGTATGCTTCGCTTAACGGCGAAGTTCTTACAATGGGAAGACAGCAGGAGATTTTGAGCGCAGAACAGGAAAAACTTGGTAAAGATTTTGAAGCAAAGCTCGCAGAAACAGACTTTGATTCGGTTGAGCAAATGCTCGAATGCTGTCTTGAACCGCAGGCTGCAACCGCACTTTCTTTAGAGGTAGACAGCTGGGATTCAGAATATGAGCGGGTAAAAACACTCGTTTTGTCCGTACCCGCCGAAGTAACACAAACACCTGTTCCCGACACCAGTATAATAGAAGAAAACATAAAACAAATACGCAACCGGCAGAATGAGCTGAACGACCGGCTCAAGGCTGTAGCCGCCGAAAAACAGAGTCTTTCGGACAAGGTATCAGGACTTGCCAAGCTTGAGGAGCAGCGCAGACAGCTTTCGCAGGAAAGCCTGTATTATTGCAAGCTGGCTGATGACCTTTCGGGTAAAAACCCGCTCGGATTACG
>DBWK01000143.1:0-1150 GCA_002308875.1 Treponema sp. UBA1240 | reverse complement strand
CTTTTGCTTAAAACTTCACGCGGAAGTGCACATCAGCATTATTCAGGACTTGATTTGGAAATTTTTGATGCCTACACCGGCAAAAAACGCCCGTGCGAAACCTTGTCGGGCGGTGAAACTTTTTTAGCGTCACTCAGCCTTGCGCTTGCACTTACTGACGTTGTGCAGAGCAAAAGCGGCGGAATCCAGCTGGATTCGCTGTTCATTGACGAAGGCTTTGGGTCGCTTGATGACGGTGCGCTTGAAAAAGCGCTTTCCGTTTTGGACGAAATCCGCGGAAAAAGAATGGTCGGCCTTATTTCGCACGTCGGCGAACTTCAAACACGGATTCCCTCCGGACTGGAAGTTGTAAAAAGTCAGAACGGTTCAACCGTACACATTAAAACAGCCGATAAAGAACTATGAGCAAAAATACATATTCTGCCGCGTTAATAGGCACCGGCCGCATAGGTTACAGTCTCGGACTTGATAAAAAACGCGAACAGCCCGCATCGCACACAATGGCTCTCAACGCCAATCCTCGCATAAACCTTGCTGCCGGCTGTGATATTAACCCTGAAAACCTTGAACAATGGCACAAAGCCAACAAACATGCCGCTGTGTTTGATTCGGCGGAAGCTCTGCTTTCTTCACATAGTTTTGATATTATCACTGTTGCCGTAAATGAGGACGCTCATCTAAAAACGGCTGCCGCCGCGATTGAGGCAAAACCGCGCCTGCTTATACTCGAAAAGCCTGTTGCCCTGAACGTTCAGGAAGGTTTACAGCTCAAAAAGCTTGCTGAAACATCGGGTGTGCCGGTTCTCGTTAATCACGAAAGGCGGTTCGCAAAAGACTATCAACAGGCAAAGAGCCTTATGGGGGCAATCGGCACATTGCAGACCGTACACGCTTCGCTTTATTCGGGGCTGCGCGTGTATTCACAAAAGGAAGAACAAACCGGAGCCTACAGTCTTATACATGATGGAACTCACCTTGTGGACATAGTGCGCTTTCTTTTGGACGACCCGGAACTCGCCAATCCTGTTGTTTCAGGAGTATACAAAAGCGAAGACGGCTGTGTACGGAATTTGTGCGCACAATATGCGTTGCAGGACGGTGCTTCCGTTTTGTTTGAAATTTCCGGTCGCAGCAAATTCTTTGGATTTGA
>DBWK01000081.1:2423-3770 GCA_002308875.1 Treponema sp. UBA1240 | reverse complement strand
TAGAATCCTTATTATTATAATTGGGAGAATTGCGTGCTGTGGCACACAACTCTCCCAATTATAATATAATAATAGTATAAAAATGTCAAATTTATTTTTATATGCCCCATTCTTCTGTTTGAATATCTGTAATCCGGGATAAATGTTCAACATTATTTGTTATTAGTATAGCATTATGTTCGAGTGACATAGCCCCGATAAATATATCGGCATCTTCTATAATCCTACCCTCTGAGCGTAGATATGCATAAATCTGAGCAGCAAGATCATAAGTATCAATAGTTGTATTTATTATGCCTAATTTTTGTGAAAATAATAAAAATTGTTGTAGTTTTGAATTGCCTTTGGCAGCAATCAAACCTCGCTTTACTTCATAATATGCTACGGCAGGTATTTTAACTTCATTCCCGTCAGAAAGTAGTTCAACCAATTTGGTTCGTATTTTAAGATTTCCTTTTATGATATAACTAATAATATTTGTATCAAGAAAATAAGTCATAAAGTCACTCTTTCATGAAAATTAAGTCTGTCAGCAATAACTTCATCAAAGATTTTTTCTTCTGTTGGTGAAAGCATTCCAAAAATTCCATTAACAGCTTCTATTTTTTCATTAATTTTTTGTCGTTCTTCCTGTGAAAATTTTCTAGTTGGAATATCAATGAATACCCGTTGATTTGGCAGAAGATCAAGAGACTTTAATGGTCTAACCGCCGTTCCGTCAAAAACGCCTTCTACAAACATCGCTGCCTCCTATATAACTATGCTATAAATTTATAATATAAAATCAGAATGAAAAAGTCAAGATTATTTTTGCCTATTCCCACGCCGGCTTGCGTATAAACGTATCGTTTCGCTCGTAGCCTACGGAGATGATGTCTACAGGCGTTTCTGTGAATGCTTCAATAAACTCAACATAGTCACGGGCTTCTTTGGGTAGCTGATTATAATTTTGCGTGCCTTTAAGTTCTTTTTTCCAGCCNNAAATTTTTTCAGAACAGGTTTCGCTCGGTTAAGTTCTTCAATGCTTGCAGGGAAATCCGTTACAATCTGTCCGTCAATCTCGTAAGCTGTGCAGGCTTCGATTTCATCGAGCGTGTCGTAAATGTCTAAGTGCGTAAGAACAAGTCCGTCAAGTGAGTTGGTGCGGCAGGCATATCGAAGTGCTACCAAATCAAGATAGCCACAGCGTCGGGGTCTGCCGGTTGTAACACCGTATTCTCGGCCTGTATCACGGACAAATCTGTAAAGCTCGCTCTGACTGTTCTCGTCAAATTCCGTTGGCAGAGGACCGTTGCCGACTCTGGTAGTGTAGGCTTTGAAAACGCCTAAGACTTTATCCAGACATTT
>DBWK01000081.1:1021-2351 GCA_002308875.1 Treponema sp. UBA1240 | reverse complement strand
TAAGTTCCTGCGTCCAAGTCAAGCATCGCTCCCTGTGCACCTTCAAACAAAAAGTTCTTTTGGCGATCCGCAAACAGTTTTGCTGTAAGGTTTACTCTCATTTTAATAAGGCTGTCACGATATTTGTCAAGATATTCTTTGTCTTCGCCGTCAAATTCCGACATTTTTTCTGCCCAATCCAAGTCGGCAAGACGAACTCCGTCACGGGATGCTTTTTCGGAATATGCGATTCCCATTCCGCGTCCTGTAGTTCCGATTGGGCGTTTTCTGTGAGCATCGCGTTCTTTGTCCATTGTTCTGTAACACGGCAGGATTAAGTGTGCCCGATCCGAGATAAAAACTCTGCCTTCCCAGTTAATGCCGTTGTCTTTCAGCATTTGAAGCTCCGCAAAAAGTGCTTCGGCATCGATAACCATTCCGCTTCCCAAAAAAACGGTTTTGTTCGGATAAAGAATACCGCTTGGAACTTGATGAAGTGCAAATTGCTTGCCGTCTACAACTATTGTGTGACCGGCATTCGGTCCGCCGGCATAACGAACCACATAATCCGCATCTTCCGCAAGGTAATCTACGATTTTGCCTTTCCCTTCATCTCCCCACTGTGCACCGATAACTACTACATTCATAAATGTTGCCTCCGATTGTGTACGAACTGACCGCTTAAAAGCTGCCGCATAACCGAGTATATATTAACATATTTTTTAATAAATGAAAACTTTTTTGTTTGAAAAATTCAGTAAAAAATGGCAGTTTGCTGATAAAACCGTCGGAGTTTATCAGACCTCACCCCCTATCCCCCTCTCCGACAGCGGCGAGGGGGACAGTGTCTCTTTTCCTATGGATAGTGGCACTTCGACGAATTTGTTGACAAATCACGACGCTAATCTCCCCTCTCCACATTGGAGAGGGGCAGGGGGTGAGGTCTTAATATNNTTTACCATACCTAACCGGTATCATTTATCAATAATAATAGTATTTGCGTATTTAACGATAATCCGCTATAATCAGCCTCGTAATAAAAAAACCAGGAGGAATATATGGGTTCTGAAGTTACAGAGATATTTGGAAGTATGGTATTTAACGAGAGCGTGATGAAGTCTCGGCTGCCTAAGGAAACTTTTAAGGTGCTGATGAAGACGATTGCACTCGGTGAAAAATTGGACAGCAGTGTTGCAACGGTTGTTGCCAATGCAATGAAAGACTGGGCTATTGAAAATGGGGCAACACATTTTACTCACTGGTTTCAGCCGCTAACAGGAACAACTGCGGAAAAGCATGATTCGTTTATTGAGCCGACATCAGGCGGAAATGTCATTATGGAATTTTCCGG
>DBWK01000081.1:0-944 GCA_002308875.1 Treponema sp. UBA1240 | reverse complement strand
TGGGATCCGACTTCTTACGCATTTATTAAGGACGGCACGCTTTGTATTCCGACGGCATTCTGCTCTTATACCGGTGAGGCATTGGATAAAAAAACTCCGCTTCTTCGCTCAATGCAGGCGATTAAGAAACAGGCTGTTAGAGTTCTTCACCTTTTCCCCGGCAATGAAGATGTAACGAATGTTATAACCACCGTCGGACCGGAACAGGAATATTTTTTGGTGGACAAAGCACTTTATGACAAGCGTGAGGATTTAATCTTTACAGGCCGAACTTTGTTTGGTGCAAAAAGTCCAAAGGGACAGGAACTGGAAGATCATTACTTTGGAATGATTAAGCCGCGTGTTCAGGAATTTATGAAGGATCTGAACAAGGAACTTTGGAAACTTGGAATTCTTGCGAAAACGGAACACAACGAAGTTGCTCCTGCTCAGCACGAATTGGCACCGATATTTGGCACGACGAACCTTGCCTGCGACCACAACCAGCTTACTATGGAGCTTATGCGAAAGACCGCTTCAAAGCACGGAATGGTTTGTCTGCTCCATGAAAAACCATTCGCCGGTGTGAACGGCAGCGGCAAGCACAACAACTGGTCAATCTCTACGAACACAGGCAAAAACCTGCTTGATCCGGGTGCGACACCGAGCCAGAATGCACAGTTTTTGTTGTTCTTGAGTGCGATTATAAAAGGCGTTGACGAGTATCAGGATTTGCTTCGTATTTCCGTTGCGAGTGCCGGAAACGACCACAGACTTGGAGCAAACGAAGCACCTCCGGCAATTATTTCGATTTTCTTGGGCGAAGAACTTCAAGGTATCTTGGATGCACTGCTTTCAGGCAAACCTTACGGTGAGTCAGCAAAAGAAAAAATGCAGATTGGCGTTTCTGTCCTGCCTGAGTTCAACAAGGACACAACCGACAGAAACAGAACATCTCCGTTTGC
>DBWK01000053.1 GCA_002308875.1 Treponema sp. UBA1240 | reverse complement strand
GAAAAGAACTACCACGACCTGCTTCCCAACCTTTCTACTGCAAAATCACCGCAGCAGATGCAGGGTGCAATCACAAAGACATACTGGGCAGAACAGGTTAAGGTTGCTCCAGACAAGATTTTCCATCTTTCAATCATGCCTTGTACAGCAAAAGCTTACGAAGCAATCCGCAACGAAGACATGAGATCTTCAGGTGCCCAGGACATCGATATGGTTCTTACCACACGCGAATTTGCTTCTCTTATCCGCCAGGCAGGAATTGACTTTGCTTCACTTGAAGATTCCGAAGCTGACAGTCCTATCGGACCATACTCCGGCGCAGGTACAATCTTTGGTGCTACCGGTGGTGTTATGGAAGCTGCTGTTCGTACAGCTTACAAACTCGTTACAGGCAAAGAGCTTGGCAACGTAGAATACACACCTGTCCGCGGTCTTGACGGCGTAAAGAAAGCTGAAGTTGACCTTAACGGAACAAAAGTTAAGCTTGCAGTTATTCACCAGATGGGTAACGTAGATGCAGTTGTACAGGAAATCCGCAAAGCTGCTGCTGAAGGAAAAGAAAGACCTTACGACTTTATCGAAGTTATGGCATGTAAGGGTGGATGTGTAACTGGTGGTGGTCAGCCATACGGTCACTGCGATGAACTTCGCGAAAAACGTGCTGCCGCATTGTACAAAGACGATGAAAACCACGAAATTCGCTGTTCACACCAGAACCCGCTCATCACAAAGATTTACAAAGAATACTTTGACGAGCCGAACAGCAAGAAAGCACATCATCTCTTGCACACACACTATACACCACGCGATATTTATTCAAATAAATAACAAATTGGTAGTATAATGAAGGCTGTCCGGAGTTCTGCTCCGGGCAGCTTTTTTTTGGATTTGGGAGTGAATATGAGTGAACAGGAAAACGAAAGATTTACTGACATAGAAATAAAACTTGCGTATCTTGAAGACTTTGTAAGCAAGCTTCAGACCATCACGGTTGAACACACCAATACAATTGAAAAACTTAAAAAAGAGAACGCTTACCTAAAGTCCAAGCTTGCAGAGCTTTTGGAAGAGCAGGAAGGCGACATTCCCAACCGCCGACCTCCGCACTATTGATTCAACTCTTACTGATAATTGAAGGTTCTTTTGAGGTAGTCCGCAACTTCTTCTTTGCCACCGCGGCACAGTGCGCTTATAAGCGGACGACCGAGCATAACCTGCTTTGCGCCGAAATACGAAGCAACAAACAAATCGCGTTCACGGCGGATTCCGCCGTCTATCCATATTTCACCACAGTTAGCGGCTATTTCTTTGTGGTGCTCGGCAAGAAAATCGATTGTGCTGCCGGTTCTGTTGTCTACACGTCCGCCATGGTTTGAAACGGCAACAATATCGGGTTTTACCTGCTTTATAAGATCAAGATCCGCATGTGTAAACACACCTTTTATTGCGAATGGAAAACCACAGTTCTTTTTGAGTTCAATGAGTTTTTCCGCGTCTTTTTTTTCGAGATGCACAAGATTGCGCATTGTTACAATGTTGTAGGCATCTATATCAACACCGATTATCTCGGCAACGGGTTTTGCCCATTCAATACGTTCAAATATCCTTGCATTTTCATAGGGTTTAATAAACACCGCAGCTTTTTTTGATTCCTTTTTTACTGCATCAATTCCGCTCTTGAGCTTGATATCGGGGCATCCGTCACCTATGCAAAGCGGCAGGTTAATTTCGGCACAGGCTTCTATCATCGAATAATAGTACTGCGTTTCATCGGCAAATCCGATGTTTTCTGTTCCGCCTGTTATCGGTGCGAGTCTTATTTTTGGCTTTGGATATTTTTCAAGCTCTTCATCCGCAATGCTGCAACGAGGATAAAGGTTCCAGTCGGAACAGTTCAACTGAAAGTTGATGTTCTTGCGGATGCCTCCCATACCGGGCAGCTCTGAGATGCAGCCGGTTCCATTACACTCATAGCAAAAATGACATTTGGGCGTTAGTAAACTCATGCTTTGTTTATCGGCTCATATCCGGCCGGCTGAAGCATAAATTATTTGATTTCGTGCAGAATATTGATGATGGCTGTTCTGTCGGGGCTTATTGTCTTTTCTACCTTGTTCGGCACAAAAAGCTTTTCAAGGTTTTCTGGCAGTTCAGCTGCCCGTCCGCACATACGTTTTACGCTGTCGCTGTAGAATGCCGGATGATTGCGCGAAATGAGAACAGTTGCGCTGTCATCGTCCGCCAGGCATACCGGGCTTTTCTTTACTGCGGCATAAGCATCGGCAGTTTGCGGCGAAACAAGTTCGTTGTATTTGGTGAACAGTTCCTGTGCGGCCTGCTTTTGGTCTTCCGGCGTAATTTCAGACGGAAAAACCAGCCCGCGCATTACGGCAGGACTTGCGGAAAATACATTTTCCAGGCGTTCCAGGTTTGCCGGAACAATCGGGTTTGAAGAGCCGCGTTTTTCCAACGGAATGCGTGAATCGGTAATTTCGCACGAACCGGCCGGGTTGTTGCCGAGAGACGGTGTGCAGTCGGTTACAAATCCGTTTACCGGCAGAGAGAATTTCCATGCATAAAGCCCTGCCACAAGGTTGTCGTAGTTTGCGGACGACAATGCGTAGTAAATGTCGCCGTACACTTTCTTTTTGAGTCGTGAAAATGCGTAAACATAAAAGAAAGTCTGCGGCAAAAGGCGTCCGATGTTTGATGTATTTGCAAGCGTAAGGCCGTATCGCTTTACCAAATCCTTGTCGGAATAAATCTCGCGCAGAACCTTTATGCAGTCTTCCTGTTTGCCGTCAATCTCAACCGGATAGATATTGCCGCCGTTCCAATAGAACGTTGCGGGGTCAAGCCCTCTCATCGTGCCTTTGGAATAAAGCAGGATAGCCTTTAAGCGCTTTTTGCCGCGGAAAGATTCGGCAATACTTGCACCGGCGGAACCGGTTGTATGTGCGAGAACGATTGCTTCTTTTTCCTGCATGAGCAGTATGTGTTCCAAGCACGAAGCAAGGTATGAGATACCAAAATCCTTGTAAGAACCTGTTGGTCCGTGAAACAGTTCGAGGTGAAAAAGGTTTTCGTCCAATTGTACCAGCTTTGGAGAAAACGTGAACGCACGCGAAGCAATCGCTTCTGAAATAATTGGGCTGAATTCTTCTTTTATGAGCGCGGACGTAAGTGCACCGGCAATTGAACTGAATGAGGTTTGATCGTTCATATAAAGAATCCACTGGCTCAAATTGTCTTCGTAGGCAGGAACGTACAAGCCGCCGTCTGATGGCAGACAGTCGAGAACAGCCTGAGAAAAAGGAACGTTTATTTCAGAATTACGGGTACTGGCAAACTGCAAAACAACCTCCTGCTAATATCTTAACAGCTAAACGACTTTACAACAAGGTTTCAAATTGTGCAATATTTTTCGATGAATTTTACAGGTCTGTATGTCATTTTTGCCTGCCTCATACCCTCATCGCCCAAATCCTGTTCACGATTGATGTATACGGTGTTTTCATCAAGCATACAGGCAAGCTTCCAGTTTAAAAACTGGTAGATTCCGTTTATATCGTTGAGTCCTTTTTCAAAGTGAGTGCAGAACATCGTACCGTTGCAGAAGTATTCCCCCAGCGCAAAACCAACCGGCGCATCGTTCACATAAACAATGATTCCAAATAAGTTCAGTTCCGCAAAAAGCTTTATTGCCTTTTTTGCGGTATGATAATCCGATTCGATGTTCTTATTCTGCCCATACCATTTTTCAAGTACAAAATCCGCATCCGCCTTGTTACCGGTATCCATTATGCTTACTTTTGCCTCGTAGTTCTTTAAAAAAGCGTTAAGATGGTTCTTTTTTTTGTGAAACTGCTTGCCTTTTAAATCCACCAAATCAGTGCGCAAATAAACATAATCCGCATCATCACGGTTTGCCTCTAGTTTAAAATTTTGTTCTGCGAAAAACGACACATACCTCTCTTTCATATCTTGCGGAACAAATATCATTTTATAGTTTTTTGCGAGCAAATCACGCGCTGTGCTTTCGGGGATTCCGTTGAGGGGGATAAAACACTTTTGTCCGTTTTTCTCACGGAACAGCAGATAAAAGCCGTCGCTTGTCTTTGAGATGCGGTAGTTATATTTTTCTTTGTGGATAATCAGACTTGAATATGTTAATTCGGAAATACCGTCGGTAAGTCCCTTCAATACAGGTTCAATCTCACCCCGTATTTCGGGAGAAAAATCAACCATATCAGGATACTGCGGAATTTTGCACATATCCATAATATAAGTGTTCCTTTTCAAAAAGTCAAAAGAAATACAGAATCAGTAGCCGAGTGTTTCTGCAACCTGCTGTTTGAATGTTGTAAGCGCGGCCGCCTTGGTTTTTTCGCCTTTAATATACGCTGTTACACATTCGCTGAAAAGTGTTTCGATAGCCTGATCAGAACCCTGTGTAAGACTGCCGTTAATGTTATCGACCATATTGGCAAATGCGGCGTAATGGTTCTGTCCGCCGAGGAAAGGTTCAGAATATGAATCTTTTATTTTATTTACCACATTCTTGTTTGAAACAACATCACCTGTGTCATTTGCCAGTCTTTCGAGAAAAGCAGGATCTGCCGCAAAATATTTGATAAGTTCTTTTGCAGCCTTAGGATTTTTTGTGCCTTTGTATGCGGCTATCCATGTACCACCCCAGTGATATGAAACAGGTCCCTGGCAAACTGCCCAGTCACCGGATGTTTCGGGAGCCCTTGCCTTAAGAAAATAATGCAGTCCCCAGGTGGGCAAAAAGAATGAGAAACATTCTACAGGTTTACCGTTTTCATCCATGAGGGTTCCTTTTATACCTGCGGTACGTACTGCGTCAGTCTGCAGGATCTGAGCAGCATAACCGTTTTCATACATAACTTTGCAAAGGTCCATGTATTCTTCCATCCGGCGGTCAACATAAAGCTTGCCGTCTACTACCCATGGTTTTGCACGTGTTGAAGCATAGGGTCTGAAAAGGTCATCCTGTGAAGATGAAGTGATGCAGCATTTGCCGTTTGATTTTTCCTTAATCAGCGCCGCTGTTTCCATGAATTTGTTCCAGTTTGCCAAATACTTCTGGACCTCATCAGGATCGTCGGTACCAAGATATTTTTTTGCAAGACTGCGGCGATAGAACACAGCGCCGGGAGTTACCTGCCATGCAAGACCGTATACCCTGCCGTTGTAAGAAGCAATCTGTGCAGGATAGTTATACACGGCATCTTTGATTTCGTTGTATATGTCAGTCAAATCGAGGAGGTATTCCGGTCCTGATTCAATGTATTTGCGGACAAATGAATCTTCAAGGGCAAACACATCAGGAACACCCTTTCCCGATTCCAAAGCCTGAGTAAGCTTGTCAGAAAATTTAGCTCTGGTTGTTGAAGTATACTCTATTTCATATTTGCCAGGGAAATCTTTTTTCCAGTAGTTATCGATGTATCCGCCCAATTCGTCGGTAAACGACCAAACAACAAGTTTTTTGCTTTTTCCGACACAAGCCATAAAAGAGAATGCGATGCTAATCAACAGGATTGCGGATATAAGCTTTTTCATACGTTTCCCCTCGTTTACGTAGAAAATAGTAAACAATTTCAGATGTTTAATATCATAATTCCAGATTATGAGTTTGTCAAAGCGTTTTAACCGAATTAGGATTACTTGGAAACAAAAAGTGTGGCTTTTGCAGAACCGGAGGCGAGGGATTCAAGTATATTTTCGCGGCTGCCGTTAGCAAGAATCATATCGATTCCATATTCCGTAACTTTTTCGGCTGCCTCAAGCTTTGTTTCAATTCCACCGGTTCCAAAGGCATTGGTTGCTCCGATTGAAATGTTCTTGCGCAAATCCGCCGTGTTTGAAACAAACTCAACAAGCTTTGCATCGGGGAACTCTTTGGGGTTTTTGTCAAAAACACCGTCTATGTCGCTGAAAAGTATTAGCAGATCCGCGCTCCAGCAGATAGCGGAAAGCGCGCTCAAGTTGTCATTGTCGCCGATTTTAATTTCGTCGAACGAAACAGAGTCGTTTTCGTTTATAACTGGAACAACGCCCTCATCAACCAAAGTGAACAAAGTATTCCGCACATTCAAAGTCCGGTGATCGTCGGTAAAATCTTCCTTTGTAAGAAGCAGCTGACCAATGTGAATGCCAAAAACACCAAAAGCCTGGCGCCACTTATCCATAAGTTCAACCTGTCCGATTGAGCACAGAGCCTGGCGGTAATGAATATCTTTGCGTTTTGCCCAACGGTCTATGGTAGAAACACCGGCTACCTGCGCACCTGAAGAAACAAGAACAATCTGTTTTCCGTCTTCCATAAGCTGTGCGCACTGCTTGGCAAAATTTGTCATGAACTCATAATTAATTCTGCCGTCAGCATTTGCCAATGTATTGGAACCGATTTTTATAACTATTTTTCTGGCTTTTTTGATGCTCTGTGCTATGGTTTTGTTGTTACCGGTGTTCATCTGATCTGTCCGTCCCCGTCAATCAGATATTTTGTTGTAGTAAGCACTTTTATTCCCATCGGGCCGCGCACATGAAGCTTTTGTGTGCTTATTCCAAGCTCTGCCCCGAATCCGAACTCTCCACCGTCCGTAAAGCGTGTGCTCGCATTTACATAAACACAGCTTGCGTCTACCATTGACTGGAACAGCCTTGTGTTTGCGCGGCTTTCGGAAATAATGCTTTCGCTGTGTTTGGTATTATGCGTATTAATGTAGTTGATTGCTTCTTCTATTGTATCTACAACTTTTATGCAGCATTCATAATCCAGATATTCGTTGCCGTAATCCTCGTCTGTAGCGGGAACAGCATCTTTTAAAAGCGGGAGAGAACGCTCATCCGCATGCAGTTTTACACGTCCTGCAAAGGTCTTTTCAAGCATCGGCAGGAACTTATCAGCCACAGTCTTATGTACCACAATGCACTCAATAGCATTGCAAACGCTCGGCCGCTGAATCTTTGCGTTTTCAGCAATCCGGCAGGCCATTTCCAGATTTGCAAATTCATCCACGTAAAGGTGGCACACTCCGCTTCCTGTTTCTATAACAGGCACCCTCGCATTCTGAACAACGTTCTGAATCAGCTTTTTACCGCCGCGCGGCAGACAAACGTCTATCAAACCGACAGCATTCAAAATCTGGTCAACGTCGCTGTGGTCATGTTCGCGTACTTCAACAAGCTCTATCGCATCAGGCTCCCCGGCACCAGCCAAGGCTTGTTTTATTACTTTTACGATTGCTACATTTGATTTGTATGATGAAGACGAACCGCGCAGTAAGATTGCGTTTCCGCTTTTGTATGCAAGCGAGAACGCGTCTACGGTAACATTCGGGCGGTTTTCGTAAATGATTGCTACAACACCGAGCGGAACGCGCACTTGTCTGATTGTAAGTCCGTTAGGAGTTTTCCAGCCGCCGAGTTCTTCGCCAACAGGGTCTGTTTGGTTGATTACATCACGGATACTGGCAACAATCCCGTCAATGCGTTTATCATCAAGCATGAGGCGGTCAATTATGGATTCGGAGGTTCCGTTTGCACGCGCTGCGTCAATATCAAGTTTGTTAGCCGTAATAATTAATGCGCGGTTTTTATCGAGAGCTTTTGCAACAGCATCTAATGCTTTGTTTTTTTCACTTGCGGACGATGAAGCCAGCTTTTGAGAAGCGGCTGACAATCGTTTGCAAACAGAGTGTAAGTCCATATCGGTACCAATCTTTTTTAATTAATAATTTGCAAGGAATGTCATTCCCAAAATCAGGAACAGACGTGTTTTTTCCTCATTGTCGGGAGCGTCGGCAGGAAGACTGCAGATATACCACCAGAATATTCCGAATTCGGGGTCAATGCGCATTGCGTATTCAAGGAATCCGTCTTTTTTTGTCTGTATTCCGAACATAAGATAAACAACATCATACAAAAGACTGAGAAAATCAGAATAACAGTTGTTGTATTTTTTCTGCGCAAAAACATCACAAAAGTTGTCAATTCGGACAACAGCCTGTTCTTTTAAGGTTTCGTCCGCTTTTTCTATCCAGGTTTTTTGTACAAGCAGATTAAGGTTTTTATGGAAGCTTGATAAAAACTTTGTTTCTTTTTCATCTTTTGCAGATGAGTCTTTCTGAATCAACTCCTGAAATAATCCGCTATCTCCAAATTCTTTTGCTACAACCACCGCAGCCGAATTCAGAACACCCATATCTGATGCCTGAACAAAGGTGTCCATTGCTTCTATTGTATCTTTTGAAATTACTTGGGAAATATCATCTTCATTAATTAAATTAGAAATGCGCATATCTATAAATGATATTTTATAGGGATTTTGTCAAGTACCGCACAGAGGATTAGGACAGCTGGGAGACCCATTCGTTCATTAGAATTCCGAATGCAACGCCAACATTAAGCGAGGCTTTTATTCCTTTCATGGGTATGGTAACCCTGCCGTATGTCGCTTTTTTGAGAGCCGCCGGACTTACGCCGAGTTCTTCAGAGCCTATGATTACAATTCCCTTTTGCGGAAAAACGAATTCATCCATCGGTGTTCCACCTGTTTCCAAAACGAATATCGGAATATCAGTTCGTAAATCGTCAAGCGAAACCCGTTCCCACGGCATTATTTCGATACACCCCATTCCTGAACGAACGGCACGCGGGTGCTCAGGATCCGTGCAAAACGGCGACAAAAGCACTTTTTCCGCACCCAGGGCTTCTGCCGTGCGGAAAATGGAACCCAAATTGAACGGCGAACGGATGTCTTCCGCATACACATACAAGTCTTTAAAAAACTTACGCTTTATCAGATTGCCGTTTTCATCGCGCGTTTCGGCATGAGGAGCAATTATCAAATCCCATTCGGCGGGAAGAGTTCCAATGATTTTTAAAAGATGGTGTCTTGTACAGTTGCAAAGGCGCAGTTCGTCAAACGGCTCACTGCTTATCAAACCTGAAATTTCGTTTTGTGCATCCTCAGGAAGCAGAGGATCTTTGAGTACAATACCGGCAAGGGCTTTTATATAATCCTGCCGCGACATGGACGGATACCGGTATTCACAGCCAGCTTCGGCGCAGCCTGTAATATCCCTTTCCAAAGCGCCAAAACACAGCGCGAGCTTTCGCCGCCGCTGCTCGCTTCTAATTTGGAAAAGCTTGTTGGGAGGAATCATGCTAATATGCGAGTTTTACAAGGTTGAACAATGTATCGGAATTTATCGGTTTGGAATAATACTGGACAAATTCCAGCTGAACCGCATCATTCACGGCAAGAGCAAGCTGCTCTATTGAAATTGACAAATCCTTAAGGCGTGCCGGCAGACTGGCTTTTGCAATGCGGCTGCGGACTTCTTCCGCAAGTTTTGCGGCAGCTTCCGTAGCGGTTGCATTCCGGTCAACAACCCCGAACCGCTGTGCTGCCATTACAAGTTTATCGCATGCAAACAAAGTATCTTCTATTAAATAAGGCAGCAGAATTGCGGAAATCAGCGTTCTGCTGGTCTTGTATCTTGCGTGGACCGCCCAGGCAAGAGCAGTAACAGGACCAAGTGAACTGAGCGCAGCAGTCATTGATGACATGCAGCCGCATTCGAGTATTCCCAAATCGGAAGCGTCATTCATGGCGATTGGATTTGTGAGGCTTTCGTCCGGCGACATAAGCTCAAATATTTTTTCAGCGAGTGCGTCCGACAAAAAGCTGGATTTTTTTGAAAGATAGGTTTCAAAAGTCATGCACAGAATATTAAGTGCAACGGCTGCAACCTGATTTTTTGTAAGCGTGCTTGAAAAATCACCGTCAAAAATAACAAGGTCGCAGATATTTTCCTGAAGTTTTAAAAGACGTATTTGGTTAGAACGCGCGTCAATCACGGCACTTCTGTCGCAGAAAAGAAAAGAATCACGAATTGATGTTGGTATACAAATGAGTGGAAGTGCTTTTGCTGTAGGTATTTCACCGTTTACGTAATCGTAAACCGAATTTTTTTCGTTGTATAATGCGGCTACGGCGCGGCCAAGATTAAGGGCTTTTTCGCCGCCGCATGCTATTACACCGTCTATACAGCCGCCGCGGGAAAGTTTTATAACTTCTTCAAGAGTTACTGAATCTGGATTGTTCGGAAGCTCGTCATAAGTGAAAAAATCGAGCCCGCTATTCTGCATTGACTGAGTGATTTTATCAAGACAACCTGCTTCATAGGTTGCAGGGTCCAAAATCAATATAAATCTGGAACCCTTGTCGCATATCAAAGAGCCCAGACGTGTGACGGTCTGTTTTCCCAATAAAACATTCGGAGCTATTTTAAAAATAAAATCACTCATTGCTACTCCCAAAAAAAAAAGCGGATTTTCATCCGCTTTTTGTATTAAGTGGTATTAGATACCGTAAGCGTCCATAATGCGTTCAGCAACCACATTAACGACTGCCGTGTTGATATAGGACGGATCCTTTATTTTCTCCCTCAAAGCTGCAACTTTGTCAGCCCGAACATCCGGTGTCTGTGCTGCTATCTCAGAAGCATAGTACATTTCAGCCATCTGTTTGGCTTCTTCGGATATACTGACTGAATCCGCATTATTAACAGCCGATGCCTTAGCCTGTGTTCTCTGAGTGTTCTGTAAGTTTTTGAGAGGATCTATTCCTCCAAGACGATCAATAATCATAATAGCCCTACCTTATAACTCCCTAACTTATATATCGGCATCAATTTCCGATCTCTTAACTCTTTTTTCTCCGGAAATAAATAATGCAAATTCTCCAAGGATTTTTGTCCTTGATGCAAGTTCATCCCGAAGCTCCGCCGCATTGCCCTGCAAAACTTCTTCATGAAGCTTTGTAAGCTCCCTACCCACAACGACACGTCGCTCACAATTTATATCGGCAATATCATTTAAAAGCTTAACAATTCTGAACGGAGATTCATACAAAACAAACGCATCTCCCGTAGCAAGCAGTTCTTCCAGTCTGGCTCTGCGTCTGCCCTGTTTGGGCGACAAAAAACCTTCAAAAATAACGGACTTGCCACCTGAACCTGCAACGCTGACCAAGGTTGCAAAGGCGGAAGCGCCCGGGATGGGAACAACCGTATGTCCTGCCTGTCTTACAACATCAACAAGCACTGCACCCGGATCACTTATACCCGGAGTTCCCGCATCGCTCACGTAAGCAACACTGCTGCCTTCGTTCAGAAGCTTAACTATTTTTTCCGCCGCAAAAGCCTCATTCTGCGACCGGCACGAAACCAGCTTTTTTTTGATTTCGTAATGTGTCAAAAGCTGTAATGTATGCCGGGTGTCCTCACATGCTATAAAGTCAACTTTTTTTAAAGTTTCCAAAGCACGCAGGGTTATATCTCCAAGATTTCCTATCGGCGTTGCAACTACAAATAATTCTGACACATTTTTAATATAATCTCATTTTGTTTAAAACGCAAGTGTATTTTAGATTTGAGTATTTGTGTGCCGGTCGTTCTGCGAAAAAACGCAGCCGCAGTATTCCTGCCTGTATAGTCCGTATTCGGCGGAAAGCTCCAGGGAGCGTTTAAAACCGTTTTTCTTTTTAAAATCAGAATATAAATATGCAGGTATTTTTTGTCCGGCAAATTTTTCCGCCAGTTCTGTCTGGAGTTCAGAGCCGATTCTGTTGATTTTTTCAGCGTCCTTGTGCGGACTTACAGAAAGCGTTGTGGTAAAAAAATCAAATCCGTTTTTTTGCGCATAAAGAGCGGCTGCCCGCATGCGGAGCCTGTAGCAGACTTCGCACCGCTCACCTTTTTCGGGCTGGTGTTCATAACCGGGAACAAGCTCCACGGCGGAATAATAAACCTGGGGATCATAGTCCGCTTCTATCACGTTCACATCGGGGCAAAAATCATGCACAAAGCGGATCTGCTCGTTTTTTCTTCTTTCATATTCCGCTTCGGGATAAATATTGGGATTATAATAGAAGATACTTACACAAAAATAAGTGAGCAGCCGCTCCAAGACCGAGCTGGAGCACGGCCCGCAGCATGAGTGGAGCAGGAGGCGGGGCTTGTTACCCGACTGCAAAACAGCGGCAAGCTGTTCTTCAAATTTTTTGTAATAAAACAAGTTGCCGGAACTCATTTGCAGAGCCTACTCGCCTATTATTTTTACAAGAACGCGCTTTCGTCTGCAACCGTCAAATTCGCCGTAAAAAATCTGTTCCCACGGACCAAAGTGTAGCCGGCCTTCCGTAACGGCAACAACAACTTCGCGTCCCATAATCTGCCGTTTGATGTGTGCGTCGGCGTTTGTTTCGTATGTGTTGTGATGATACTGGTTTATTGGCTCGTGCGGCGCGATTTTTTCGAGCCATCTGTCAAAATCGTAGTGAAGACCGCTTTCATCATCGTTTATAAAAACGCTTGCCGTTATGTGCATGGCGTTTACAAGTACAAATCCTTCCTGAATACCTGATTCTTCAAGCAATTCTTCAACTGTAGGGGTTATGTTGATGAATTCACGCGGTTTTTTGGTTTCAAACCAAAGCTCTTTTGTAAAACTTTTCATAGCTGGAATTATAACCTGCAAACAGTATTTTTTCCACCAATTCACAAGTTTTACATATTATGCTATTATATTTCCAAAACTATCCGCAGGAGTAAACATGCTCTATCATTTAGCCAGTTATCTGGTTCAGTTTTTCGGACCCGTCCGCCTTTTACAGTCAAACGCGGTTTTGATATGTGCGGCTTTATATGTCGGCTTTTTTTTGACTTTTATCTTTTTACCCAAATTCTATAAATGGCTGCCCTCTGACAGAGGCAGAGAATTTTCCGTTCAGGCGGAAGCCGCAAAAGGCAAACCTACCGGAGCGGGGCTTATATTCATTTCGTTTTTTGTGCTTACATCATTTTTGTTTGCACCGATGAACACGCTGCAGATTGTTATTGTTATTCTTACCTGGCTTACGATGCTTACCGGCTATCTTGACGATCGAAGCGTAAATAGCTGGGGTGAATACCGCAAAGCCATTCTGGATTTGATTCTTTGTATTTCAGCAGCGTTTGCCCTTTATTATCTGCGTGAGGGCTACAAAGATTCAGGCATTGTTCAGTTCTGGCTGCCTTTTGTAACAAACCCTATAACAATTCATCCGGTTTTATACATACTTATTGCAACATGTCTGCTTTGGGTTTCAATAAATACAACAAACTGTACTGACGGTGTTGACGGTCTTTCGAGCACGCTGGTTTTGCTGGGGCTTTTTTCGGTCGGCGGTATTTTGTATTTTATACTTGGTCATAAAAACATCGCGGAATATCTGCTTGTTCCGGCACTTGCAAACGGCGCGCAGTGGGGAATCATCACGTTCTCGCTTGCAGGTGTTCTGATGGGCTACCTGTGGCACAACGCTTTTCCGAGCAAAGTGCTCATGGGCGATGCCGGAAGCCGCGCTCTCGGTTTTTTTATAGGCTGCGCTGTTATGGTTACCGGAAACCCGTTCCTTATTTTTGCTACTTCGTCAATCATAATGATTAACGGCGGAATGGGTCTGCTGAAAGTTGCCCTGTTGAGATTTTTCAAAATTAAAATCTTTACAAACATCCGATTTCCGCTGCACGACCACATGCGAAAAAACAGAAATTGGTCTCCTACTCAGGTTCTGCTTAAATTTTTGATTATTCAGCTTCTTATTACAGTTGGAATGATAGGCGTAATATTCAAAATCAGATAACCAGTCAGTAGCTCATAACTTCGCTGACAATCTGGTGAATATTTTTGTCATAGTACAAATATCCGTACAAGCATGCGGCGGCGAGAACGGATTTACCGTAACCGCGCGTTTCGGCAAAAGGAACTGTTTCCAAAAACAAATCAATCGGTAGATGACCGGATGAGCGTATCCAGCTGCGTACGCGCGCGGGACCGCCGTTATATGCCAAAAGCGCCAGCAAAGTGGAGTCGTTCAGGCGCGACATCAAATTATGCAGATAATACGCCCCGAACTGCACATTTGTTTCGGCGTCGCACAAATCGTATTCTTTTACTTTTAACCGCCCGGCAACATCTTCCGCGGTAGCACTCATAAGCTGGGCAAGCCCTACCGCACCAGCTTTGGAAACAACGTCTTTGTTAAAAAAGCTTTCTGTCCTGACAAGGGCAAAAAGGATATAGTCGTTTACATCAAAACGTCCTGCCGCCTTTTTTATTTCATCCGAAAAATAGACCGGATAAAGGAGTTCCAAAACTTCCTTTGTAAGCGGGATTTCAGGATTGCGCACCGCCCAGGAAATTATCTTAAGGCTCTCGGAATAAAGCGAAGAATCTTTATCTCCGTTGCGCGAAACGTTTTTGCAAAGCTCCATAACAACCGGAAGACTTACGGACCGGTATTCCTTTTTGAAGAGCGGAAAGACTTTTTCGGGATAACCGTACTTTGCATAACCGAGCAGCAAATCTTCAATCTCCGTATTAGGAACAAAATCCGAATTAAGAGATTTTTTGAACACCTCATCCGTAACGGACTCAATCTTTATGTCGAGTTCCTCAGCTGCAAGCACTCTGTAATAGATTTCAGAATGAACATCCTCATAAGCATGCCGGAAACAGATTTTTGCAGCCTCTTTTTTGTCGTACTCCGGGAATGGATTTACGGCGAGGTTTTCGGACAGGAGACGACCTGTTATATACGAATACTTGGCTATTACGTCCGAATCAGCATAAGGCAGAATCAGCACATAAAGCCTTACAAAATCGTTCCACTTGCGTGCGGTCAAAAGTTTTTCGGATACTTCAAAAAGCAAATCGCTGAAATAACTTGCGTCATTCCATGCCGGCATATAATGTGAAAGCGCATTTATCAACGCAGAAAGCGAAACTTTTTCCGCAGTCTTTAAGTAGTACCACAACGCGTTATCATAATTATCCTTTTCGGGTGCGTGTTTCATCGCTTCTTCGTATGAAGCGAGGGCAAGGTTCAAATTGCCCTGTTTTTCGTAAAAGCGCGCAAGATAAAACGCAGCAAGGAAATTGTTTTTTGCGCCTAAATCGCGTTCCGCAAGACTTTTGTATATTTCAACAGCTTCCGCGGTATTCTGTCCGCCGTAAAGGCAGGCTTTTCCGTAATCCGAAAAAATTTGGGAACTTTCTGTAATGGATTCAACCGGAATATCCTTTGCAAACGGAAGCGCCTGAACATAAGCGGCAGAAAACACCGAAACCCGCATATTCATTATCTTGGGGAAAATCTCTTTTTCG
Organism: Treponema sp. UBA1240; assembly: GCA_002308875.1. Lineage (GTDB taxonomy): Bacteria > Spirochaetota > Spirochaetia > Treponematales > Treponemataceae > UBA1240. The sequence continues at coordinate 1,065 of DBWK01000053.1, read as the reverse complement.
GACTCATGGTCGCGGAAAACGCTCCGCTTTTCTTCTTCGGAAAATGACAGCCAGTCAGTTAAAAACTCGCTGTGAAACGATGAAGTATCCCAATACAAAAACCAACTTTTAAGGTAATCAAATGCGGGCGCTTTTTTCAGCTTTATCAAGGCAAGAATACGCAGCCGTGACAGAGAATTTTCAATTTCAACCTGTTCTTTTATCCGAAGCTTTTTTTGCGGATAATCGCCTTCCGCTGCTCCGGGCGGAACAGAATATTCTTTTAAATCAGGAAGTCCCGCCGCAGCAAGCACTTCCGCATACTTTCCCTGATTGTATAATTCCTGTGCAAGCAGCAGCTTGGCTTTTATCTGTGTCTGGTTTGCCTTATAATACTGGCGTACGGTTGAAAGTCTCTCGCCCGGACTTTGGAGCGGAAGCAACTGCTCTATGCAAAGCTGCGACACAAGCATTTGCGCTTTATCTTTGCCGTATTCGAGAAAAACCTTTGCCTTTTCCGGCTCTTCCATTTCCAGATACTGCAATGCGATATAATATGAAAGCTCCGGCTGAAGATTTTTTGCCAGTTCCAGTCCGTTTGGAGAAAAGTTTTTTAATGCATCAGTGTCTTTTTCAAAAAGAATTGCCGAAATCTGCGCCTGCAAATCTATTTTCGGGGAATTATCACACGAAATAAAAAGGCAGAGAGAAACAGCAAGCAAAACACACAAAAAACAGTGCGGAAATCTATTTTGGAGGTAATACAATCCAAGTTCCTGAAAGTATAAAATCCGGATTTTTAATATTGTTCAAAGCGGCAATCTTTTTGTACATCCAGGGATCTTTGTAATAGGATTCTGCAATATCCCAAAGAGTATCGCCCCATTTAATTTTGTAACTNNATTTTTTTTCATCGGCGGCTGTTACTATTTTTTCGGGAACAGAGGGAACAACAACCGGAGAATCGACAACTACAATCACGTTATCTCTTGCAACCGCCGCCTGAACGGGTTTTTCTGGTTCAGCGGAACCGGAATAAACGGAAATCTTGTTCTGCTGTTCCTGCACCGTAGGTTGTACCGGAAC
>DBWK01000130.1:8581-10285 GCA_002308875.1 Treponema sp. UBA1240 | reverse complement strand
ACTTTTGATGACGGTTACAAAGACAATCTTAAAAAAGCCCTGCCGATTTTTGAAAAATACGGTGTTCCTTTTACCGTCTATGTTACAACCTGCTTTCCTGACTACACCGCAAATCTTTGGTGGTTTGTACTGGATGACATTATCTCAGCAAATTCCGTAATTAAAACATCAGACGGCGTTGTTTGGGATTGTGGTACAAAGCAGCGTAAAATTGACGTTTATATGGCGTTAAGGGAAATAATCCTTAAGTTCCCTGCAGAAGATTTTGAAAACAAGTTTGTGGAATATTTTTCAGACTACAAAATAAACTTAAAAGAAAAAATAAAAGAACTTGCCTTGTCCTGGGATGAGGTAAAACAGCTGGCAGATTCACCGCTTTGTACAATAGGAGCTCATACAATAAACCATGTGAATCTGGCAGAGATGAGCGATGATGCCGCTTATCAGGAAATTTTGCAGTCAAAACAGCAGCTTGAAGAAAAAACAGGAAAACAAGTATCGCATTTTGCATTTCCGTTCGGAACCGCAAATGAAGTTACTGAGCGGGAATACCGGCTTGCACAAAAAGCGGGCTTTAAAACGGCTGTCGTATCGTATGTATCAGATGGTAGTAACATAAACGAATTATCAGACGAAACACTTTATAAAATTCCAAGAAAAATGCTGGTGGACGTATATCATGAGTTTTAAGCTGACAACACCAATTGTTTTCATTATTTTCAGCAGAAAAGACACAACACAGGCTGTTTTTAACATCATAAGGGAAATGAAGCCGCCTAAGCTCCTTGTAATCGGTGACGGTCCACGACCGAACAAAGCAGGAGAAGCCGAAAAAGTTGCCGAAACAAGAGCCATCATTCAGCAGGTTGACTGGGAATGTGAAGTTCACACAAATTTTTCGGATGTGAACCTTGGCTGCAGAAAGCGCATTTCAGGCGGACTTGACTGGGCTTTTTCCATTGTTGATGAAGCCATAATTCTTGAAGACGACTGCATTGCTACAAAAAGCTTTTTTCAGTACTGCCAGGAACTGTTGGAAAAATACCGCAATGATACCAGAATAATGCTGATTTCGGGCGATAACAAATCATTTTCAAAAGACGAACTTGAAACAAGCTATTATTTTACAAGACAGGTGCAGATATGGGGCTGGGCTACATGGAAGCGTGCATGGGAAAAAATGGACATAAACATGACGGACTGGCCCGAAATAGACAAAAAAGGCTTTATGAACCAATACTCGCCTAACAAAGCCTTTAATTTTTACTGGTGCCAGCTTTTCAGACTGCTTTATGAAAACAGAATAGATTCGTGGGCTGGTCCGTGGGTTTATTCCGTATGGAAAGAATCAGGTCTTTCAATCGCCCCCAAATACAACCTTATTTCAAATATCGGATTTGGCGAAGAAGCAACTCATACAAACGACAAAAGCGTTTTTGACAGTATGAGTACCAAAGAATTGGAATTTCCGCTTGTACACCCAAAATACGTTATGGCTGATTCAGTCCGCGACAACCGCGAAATGAAAATCCGCCTTAAAGACGCAAAACGCCTGCCCTATCCGCTTGACATGTGGGCTTCAAAATTAAAGTGGTTTATTATAAAAAGACTTTTAAAGAAATGATTTTTCATGTAATATAAACTTATATGAGAACTCATTTTATAAAAGTATACGCAGGTATCGGAAACCAGCTTTTTCAATAT
>DBWK01000130.1:7260-8511 GCA_002308875.1 Treponema sp. UBA1240 | reverse complement strand
CTGCCCGAAGTTTTCAACATAGACAAGCATTTCTTTACTATTCCTCACTCAAAAATCTCTCTCCTCATTACCAAATTCTACGCCAGATTCATAAACCGGAACTGGGATACCGGCTACTACCAGGAATACCGTTTTCCAGAAGCTGTCGCTAAAAACACTTTTACTTTCGTGCATGAAAAAACGCTTTCTACACTGCCGTACGCCGAAGAAATAAAATCCTGCGAGAGTATTTCGATACACATACGTGGCGGTGATTATCTGCGGACACAGGAATATGCCGAATACGGCAATATCTGTACAAAAGAGTACTATGAAAAGGCAACAAACACCGTAAAGTCCGTATACACGAATCCTGTTTTTTATGTTTTTACAAACGACGCTCTGTATGCGCAGAATATGCTTTCCGGTCTGAACGAGGAATTCGTTTATGTAACGGGAACAACGGTTGAAACGGATTTATACCTGCAAAGTATCTGCAAATCAAACATAATAGCAAATTCCACATTCAGCTGGTGGGCGGCTTATCTTAATCAAAACAAAGACAAAATCGTAATTGCGCCGCAAAAATGGCACAACGAAAGACCGGAAGCTATAAACCAGCTTGTACCTGCAGAATCCGGCTGGAGACGAATCTGATGAAAATCATAAAAATCAAAAGCGGACTTGGTAATCAGATGTTCCAGTACGCGTTTGCCAAAACCTGGCAGGCACTGACCGATGATACAATTCTGCTCGATATATCACACTTCAAACTGGAAAATCTGCACAACGGCTTTGAACTTTCAGATCTTTTTAATATTGATTTGGATATTGCTGCGGAAGATAAAGTAAAAAAAATCGCTACTATACCGGATTCACTCGTAAACAAGATAAAGCGCAAATATCTTACAAAACCGACACATTATATCGAGAACGAAGATGTATTCGACAAAAACGTTTTTTCATACAAAGACGACCACTATTTTGAAGGCTACTGGCAGAACGAAAAATATTTTGAACCGATAAAGCAAAACATAAACAGCATCTTTTCATTCAAAAAACCGCTGAATGCGGAGTCAGCCGGGGCAGAAAAACAGATAACTTCTAAAACAGCTTCAATACACATACGTCGCGGTGACTATCTTTTAAAAATGAACAGTTTTCTTAACGTGTGCGACCTTGCATACTATGAAAAAGCCTTAAAAACACTAAAAAACAAGGCTGAAATCGATAGAATCATAGTTTTTTCGGATGATTCTCAATGGTGCAGAG
>DBWK01000130.1:583-7217 GCA_002308875.1 Treponema sp. UBA1240 | reverse complement strand
GCAGATTCATGGCAGGATATGTATCTTATGAGTAAATGTGCGTACAATATTATTCCGAACAGTTCTTTCAGCTGGTGGGCAGCGTATCTTAACCCTAACCCCGGAAAAATCGTTATTGCACCAGCAATTTGGAAAAAAACTGCCGGCAACACAAAAAAAGAGCTGCCCGAAAACTGGATTAAGATAGAATTATGAACAGCATTTTGACAGCATCCGTAACAGTTATCATCCCCGCATACAATGCGGAAAACACGATAATATCCGCACTCAAAAGCCTGTTTGAACAAACGGTCAAGCCGGAAAAAATCATTGTGGTTGATGACGGTTCATCTGACAGCACAAAACAGACTGTAACGGATTTTGCCGCGGAAAATACGGAAATTGAAATTGAAGTTATCACTCAAAAAAACGCAGGAGCTTCTGCAGCCCGAAACAACGGAATAAAAAGAGTTAACACAGCCTACACCGCTTTTTTGGACAGTGATGATGCCTGGCATCCCGAAAAGCTCGAAAAGCAGCTGAAAGCGTTTACAGACTATCCAAAGGCTGTTCTAGTTTCAACTTCAAGTACGGTAAAAAACAGTTTTTCAAATACAACAAAGATTGTTCCGTACACAAAACTGCTTATAAAAAACCATGTTATAACATCATCCGTTCTTGTAAAAACCGGAATAATAAAACCCATTTTGTTCAATGAAAAACTGAAACGCGCCGAAGACTACAATCTCTGGCTTAAAATCGCCAGATATAATCAAATCGTTTTTATAGACGAAAAGCTCGTATTCTTTGCCCCTAAACGCACATTCGGAGCATCCGGTCTTTCTGCAGACTTTCACGCCCTTACGCTTGATGAAATACGCGGCTTTTTACAGTTGTTCTCACAGGGCTTTATAAATTTCGGGCAGCTTTGCATTGCGCTCGCTTCTACTTGTCTAAAATATATACGCAAATGTATAATAGTTTATCTGACTTGATTTTGTTATGGAAAACAAAACCCGAATCCTTTTTACAGCTTCAAGAGTTTCTCACTTTAAACAGTTTCATACACCCTACTTAAAATATTATTATGACAAAGGTTATGAAGTTCACACTGCTGCGCAGGGAACGGCTGTTTTTGATTTTCCGGTAGTTCAACACGAACTTGTATTTGACAAAAAACGACCTCTTAAAAATCTTAAGGGTATTTTTCTTTTACGAAAGCTTGTAAAGGAAAATCAAATCGATATTGTAATTTCAAACGCAACTCTAGCAGGGGCTGTAACGAGAGCAGGAATCCTGTTTTTACAAAAGCGTCCTGTTGTTATTCACAGCTGCCACGGCTACCTTTTTTCAAAAAACACAAACCCGCTTAAAAAACTGCTGCTTGTATCCGTTGAAAAGTTCTTTTCATACATTACTGATTTGGTAATTACAATGAACAGTGAAGATTACGAAGCGGCTAAAAAATACAAATTCAGCAAAAATATTGTAAATATTCCCGGAATAGGGATACAACCGTTCCAAATACCTGCCGCTTCCGGGCAGGGCATCCGCCGGGAGTTCAATATTCCAGAGGACGCAGTTTTGCTGACGTATGCGGCGGAGTTCTCTAACAGGAAAAACCAACAGTCGCTTATCCGGCTTTTGGAGCCTGTACTTGCACAAAATGAGAAAGTTTTTGTTTTGCTTGCGGGTACAGGTGCCTGTTATGAAAACTGCGAACAGCTTGTAAAAGAAAAAAAGCTTGAAAACCGTATACTGCTTCCCGGTTATGTAAGCAACATGCAACAAGTTCTTGCAGAAACAGACATTGTTCTTTCTTCAAGCAAAAGCGAAGGATTGCCTTTCAACATTATGGAAGCAATGTGTTGTGGAATTCCGATTTTGGCTTCACGAATAAAAGGTCACGAAGATTTAATCATTGACGGACAAAGCGGATTTCTTTTCTCACTCGATGATAAAGAAGAGTTTGAAAACAAGCTGCATAAGCTGATAAACGATAAAACACTTTATGAAAAATTCTCCGAAGAAAGTAAAAAAAGAAGTAACTTATTCACTTTGGATAATGTTTTTAATAGTGTAACAAACGCTTATGCAATTGCTGATAAACGGCTTTTGTGATAAAATTCTAAAAAATTATGATTAATGAAAACCAAAAAACCTTAAACAGGGTTCAAATATTTTTAGACCTTTTATTTATTCCTCTTTCTTTTATTATTGCGTACTATTTCCGATTTGATGTTTTTGACGGAACCAACAACCTTGAAACATTTGAAACAATTCTTCCAATTTTTGTTCTGATGCCTACATATTTTCTTTTGTATTCGGCTTTTGGCCTTTACAGCTCAAGAAGAACAAAACCGCTTTTGAAGGAACTAACATCTATTGTCTACAGCAATATCATAAGTATGTGTATTCTCACACTGCTTCTTTATATGCTGTCCATAGTTCACTTTTCGAGATATTTGATTGTATTTTTTGGTGTTATAAATACATTACTTACAGGAATTTCAAGAATAATCATAAGAGCCGTACTTACAAATTACCGTAAGCACGGCTACAACAAGAGATACTGCCTTTTAATAGGAACCAACGAATTAAGCCGCAAATTCATTGAAAAAACCAGACTGCATCCTGAATGGGGATATGAAATTTCCGGTATTATTTCGGAGTTTGAATTTCATCAGGCTAATTTCTGGGGTATCTCGATTATAAATACATTGGATAACCTCAATGAAACCCTGCGCAACCAGTACTTTGACATTGTAATAATCGCCCTCTCGCCTGCAGATTATTCATATATGAACAAAATTCTTCCTATGTGTGAAAAAAGCGGGTCAAGAACACTTATAGTTCCTTATTACACCGAATACATCCCATCAAAGCCTGTTATGGAAGATTTGGACGGTCTTTCAGTGATAGATACGCGATACATTCCGCTTGATTTTCCGTTCTATCAGATGGTAAAACGAGCGTTTGACATTGTATTTTCCGCACTGGCAATAATCGTTTCATCGCCTGTTATGATTATTGCCGCAATTCTTACAAAGCTGACTTCGCCCGGACCTGTTTTTTACAAACAGGAACGTATAGGTCTTGCACAAAAACCGTTCCAGATGTACAAATTCCGCTCTATGCGCGTTCAGCCGGAAAAAGACGGACAAACTATATGGACAACAAAAGATGATCCCCGTAAAACAAAATGGGGAGAGTTCATGAGAAAAACAAGCATTGATGAACTACCGCAGTTTTTCAACATTCTTGCAGGCAGCATGTCGGTAGTTGGTCCGAGACCGGAACGACCATTTTTTGTTTCACAGTTCAAAGAAAGTATTCCGCGTTACATGATAAAGCATCAGGTACGACCGGGTTTGACAGGCTGGGCGCAGGTTAACGGCTGGCGTGGTGATACATCCATAGAAAAACGGATTGAACATGATATTTACTACATTGAAAACTGGAATTTTATGTTTGACATTAAAATAATATTCCTTACTTTATTCAAAGGTTTTATCAATAAAAACGCTTACTAAATGCAGATTTTTTCAACTGACTATTGACATTTTTTAATTATGCATATATATTAGTTTCATCTCGCCGCTGTAGCTCAGTTGGTAGAGCAAAGGACTGAAAATCCTTGTGTCGACAGTTCGATTCTGTCCGGCGGCAAAACCGTTCCTGATTTTAGGAACGGTTTTTTTTATGCTCTAAAAACCAATCCATTCCGAGAATATTAGCATGAGTTTTATTACATCATCACGCACATTTATAATCGCTGAAATTGGAACAGCTCACAGTGGTTCTTTTGAAAAAGCAAAAGAATTAGTAGACGCTGCAGTTTATGCCGGAGCTGACTGCGTAAAATTTCAGATTGTATACGCGCATGAAATTCTTCATCCCGATACGGGATTTGTAAAATTACCGACAGGCAACATACCGCTTTACAAGCGGTTCAAGGAACTGGAAGTAAGCTTGGATTTCTACAGAATGTGCAATGATTACTGTAAAAAACGGAATATATTGTTTTCGGCCTCACCTTTTGGACTGCAAAGCCTGAAAGAACTTGCAGACTTAAATCCCGCTGCTATAAAAATCGCGTCACCGGAACTGAATCATTTTCCTCTTTTGCAGGCAATAAATGATAATTACAACAATTTTCCGCTTATTCTTTCCAGCGGCGTTTCAAAACTCTCCGATATAGAAAAAGCACTTGAAGCAACAGAATGCGTAAAAACAAGAGCTTTGCTGCACTGTATTACGGCATATCCTGCTCCGGAAGAAGAATATAATCTGAAACTTATTAAAAATTTAAGCTACATATTCGGTGTACCGGTTGGCGTAAGCGATCACAGCATGCATCCGGTTCTCGTTCCTGTTCTTTCAGTTGCATGCGGCGGAAGCATAATCGAAAAGCATATCTGCCTCAGCAGAAAGGACTCAGGATTGGACGATCCTGTTGCTCTGGAACCAGATGATTTTGCTAAAATGGTAAAAGCTGTTCGTAAAGCTGAAAAACAGACTTCTGCCGAAATAATCGCGGAAATGAGTTCCGGATACGGAGAAGAAAAAGTTTTGCGCATACTCGGAACCGGCAAAAAAGAACTGGCTCCTGCTGAAAAGCAGAATTACACACGGACAAACCGTTCCATACATTTTATGAGGAGCATGAAAAAAGGCGAAGTAATAAGTGCAAACGATATAGCCGTTCTTAGAACCGAGAAAATACTTTCACCCGGAATTTCTCCGGAATTTTACAACACCGTGTTAGGTGCAGAACTTATAAGAGATGTACAGAACGGCAGCGGTCTTGTCTGGTCAGACGTTATAAACTGAATTCTCACATTCTGGCATCAATCCATGCCAAAATGTCATTCATAACTTCTTCTTTGTTAGTTTCATTCAAAAGTTCGTGTCTTCCGCCCGGATAAACTTTGTACTCAACATCGCTCATTCCGTTTTTCTTGTATATCTCGTACAATTTTTCTACTGTTTTTCCATAACCGCCGACCGGATCATCACTGCCAACAATCATAAAAACAGGAAAAGAACGCGGAATTGCCTTCATGGCCTTGTTTTTATGGATGCTGTGCATACCGGAAAACATATCATAGTAAAACATCGTTTTGGGAACGAACTTGCATAACGGATCATTCTTGTACTTTTGTGTAATTTCAAAATCCCGTGTTAACCACGCTTCATTTCCTTCGTTCTCAGGGAAGCGTTGGTTGTAGCCTGCAAAAGATATTGCGGCTAAAAGCTTTGCCGGCTTTTTTTTGCGACCGAGCAGAATAAACAGTTTTGCCAGAAATTTGGCAAAACACATCAGAGCCTGTCGTGGTCCGGCTGTTCCGCAAAGAATACAACCGTCAATATCGTACGAATACTGTTCGATAAAACTTTGTCCTACAAAAGAACCGAAAGAATGAGCAAACAAAAATATCTTTTTACCGGGAAAATCATTCTTAGCTCTTTGTATAACTTGCCGCAAGTCCAGAACTACCCGCTGAAATCCGGCAACATCAGCAAGATATCCGAGCTCCTCGGGAGAAGCAGCAGTCTCTCCATGTCCACGGTGATCCTCACCATACACTGCAAAACCGGCACCGGTTAAAAACTCGGCAAAACCGTCATAACGCATTGCATACTCATTCATACCGTGACTAAGTTGAACTATACCCTTTATGGTACTTTTTTTATCCGGCAACCAACGATGAACTGCAATCTGCTTACCATCGGACATGTGCATAAAAAAAGTTTCTCTCTTCATAATTTTTCCTTTCTTTGATATAGTATCATATTACATGGATTCCAACATAATTACAATAATAAAAATGGTCGCACGCGGTTCCGGATTGGGAAAACTTAACGGAAAAAACGTTTTTGTTCCCGGAACACTGCCCGGAGAAGAAGTTCAAATTCTCATACAGGAAGAAAAACGTGACTTTATTGAGGCAAAGCTTGAAAAGGTGCTTACACCGTCCGACTTCCGGATAAAACCGTCATGCAAATACTACGGGATTTGCGGGGGATGCAACCTTCAGTTTGCCACAGCCGAATACCAAAGAAAACTTAAAACGGAAATAATTGCGGATTCCCTCTTGCGCGCAGGTGTATCCGCTAACCAAATTCCTGACATAGAAACAGAATACGCAAGCGAATGGGGTTATAGAAACCGTTTTCAGCTGCATGACGGTGGTTTGAAAGAAGCCGGCTCATCACAAATTGTTCCTGTAAAAGACTGCCTTGTAGCCTGTCCGGAAATCCGCGAATACTTGCAGTCAGATAAAGTTACTGCCGGAACGCGAACACACATTTTCGGTGTAAACGGCACTGTAACAACCGCACAAATTACTGAAAAAACTCCCAGAAAAAAATTTGAAGGTGCAGTTATAAATGAAAAAGAAGTCGTTACAGTAAATATTAAAGGGAAAGATATTCAATTCAATGTTCGTGGATTTTTCCAGTCCAATCTCCAGATGCTTGAAAAAACGATAAGCCGTGTTACAGAAAATTTCGGCGGTAAGCGCTGTGTTGATGTTTACAGCGGAGTCGGTACATTTTCCGTTTTTCTTGGTGAAAAATTTGAAGAAATTTATCTTATCGAACACAATAGAGAAGCCCTTATTCTGGCGGAACGTAATCTAAGGGGCATTAA
>DBWK01000130.1:0-502 GCA_002308875.1 Treponema sp. UBA1240 | reverse complement strand
AGTGGAATGGAAAAAGCTGTCCGAGACTGGCTAAAAACAAGCCGAATACCGCAAATACGCGCACTTTCCTGCGATCCTGTAACCTTTGCCAGAGACGCCGCGGATTTATTATCCGCAGGTTATAAGCTTGAAAAACTCTGTCTCCTTGACTACTACCCGCAGACTAGTCACATCGAAACACTTGCAAACTTTATTCTTTAAAAACCTATAAACATATGTAAAATCTGTATTTTTCGCTTAATCTTTTTTTTCAGCCTCCGATAAATAAGTATTGGAATCAGGAGGCTCGTATGGTACGAGGTTGGTATATCGGCGCAAGCGGAATGAGCGCCCAGCAGAACCGTTTGGATGCAATATCTAATAATCTTGCTAATGTGGACACAAACGGATTTAAACGTGATGTTACAGTTAGCAAAAACTTTTCGGAATTATTGATTCGCAGAATGAAAGCAGACGGCGAATACAAATTCTACGGCGGTTCAGCAGATGCGGCACCGATTGT
>DBWK01000020.1:19546-20993 GCA_002308875.1 Treponema sp. UBA1240 | reverse complement strand
CCCATTCCCGCCCCGAATCCGAACGCGCGGACTTTGTCCGTTGCGGTTGAAAAACCTTCTGTGAGTGCTTTTTGTATGTCAGGTATTCCAGGACCTATGTCAGTCGCCTCAATTACAAGCTTATCGGGGGTGAGTACATAGCGCATAACGCCGCCCTCCGAATGTACTACCTGGTTTATTTCAAGTTCATAGCTGGCAATTCCAATCCGTCGTGTTATGGACGGATCTATTTTCATTGCCTTAAGCTGCTTTTTTATTTCGGTTGAAGCAAGTCCTGCTTTTTCAAAATTGAACGGCTCGGTCTTGAATATGAATATCTTTTCGTTGTCAGTTGTATTTGTGGAATAATTGGGATTAGTCTTTGTTTCGTCATCCGGCTCTTTTATGACCGGTGTAAACTGTGCGGCGTTTTCGAGTCTTTCAACTTCGGTATTCATTGCCGCCAGAAGTGAAGAAATTACATCCGTTGTAGTAACAATCCCGACAAGCTTATTCTGGTTGTCGATTACGGGAAAACGGCCGAAGCGGTATTTGTTAAAGTAGGAAACGCAAAAGGAAACCGGCATTGATTCCTGCATAACAATAACGTTTCGTGTCATGTGATCTTCTACCTTTTCGTTTATCCAGCCGCCGTCAAAGGCGTTTACTATGTCCTCCATGGAGATGATTCCTACCAAAGACCTGCCTTCTACTACGGGAACACCGGTAACACGGCTGCGCTTCATCAACAGTTGGATTTCTCTGATCGTATTGTCGGGTGAAGCTGTAAGTACAGATGAAGTCATAACATCTTTTACCTTAAGTTTGAAAAGCAGCTCCAGAATCGCGTCAGAAGAAGAATCGGTATTTACAGGAATAGTACTCATATCTAAAGTATATAACAGGTTCGAAAAAAAAAACAGTTAAAATAGGGTATTTTCTAAACTTCGTTCTGCATATAGCAGTTCCGGTAGGCGGCAGGCGGCATTCCAGTACATTTTTTAAGAACTCTGGAAAAATGGAAGCGGTTTTCAAAACCGTATTTTTCCGCAATAGCCGCAACAGGCTGATTTGATGACACAAGCTCGGCGGCTGCGGCTTCGGCTTTTAGCCGTATATAGTACTGATAAGGCGTCATGTGCATTTCATCACGGAAAAGCCTTATAAAATGCTCCACAGAAAGATTCATTCTGTACGCAACATCGTTCATAGTCAGGTTGTTTTCAAGATTTGATTCCATAAATTTTAATGAGTTTTGAATCAGCTGACCTGAAGATTTTTTGCGTTCAGACCTGCCGTTCAAACCGGCGGCGGAAGGATTTTCGTCACTGAACCAGCGGAACAGAATACTTTGCAGCAACAGACCTGCGGATTTTTGAAAACTTGAAGTGCTGTTTCCCGCCTGTCTGTAAATTTCTTCAAATAAAAAACGGTCTGTATCAGCGGTTGTCCGGCGGACAGCTTTTTC
>DBWK01000020.1:17210-19510 GCA_002308875.1 Treponema sp. UBA1240 | reverse complement strand
CGAAAAAAGAACCGCATAATAAGTCAGCGGACGCGTAACCTGTTCTGGCAGAATGGAATGGAATTCATGCGGTCCTGAAAGAAAAAGCGAATTAGCACTAATCGCCATTTTTGCGGAATTTGAAAGGAAAGAACCTGCGCCGTCAATAAAAAAGTGCAGCTCGTACTCATTGTTTCCGTGAGCATGATAGCGTCCGTGATACGCCAGTTTTTCACCTTTTTTAAGTTTATATACAAAAACCGTATCCAAAATTCTCATACTTTTTACCTTAATAACATCTTAAAAGCAGGATTTTTCATTTGTCAAGCAATAAATATCAATTTTAGATATATTTTATCAAATTTCTGTATATCATTATCAAATAAGTTATTATACGCTTATCTTGTAGGTATATATATTATCTTAACAAAAATAGTTTATCGGGGGAAAAAATGAAAACAGTTGCTGGTATTGACCTTGGAACACAAAGCATGAAGGTCTTTGTATACGATTTTGAACAGAAAAAAGCGGTAGCTTCCGCTTCTTGTCCTGTCGATATAATTTCAGAAAACGACGGAACACGTGAACAAAAAACAGAATGGTATGACAATGCGCTGAAACACTGTTTTACAAATATTCCTAAAGAAATACGCGATACAATCTGCGCGCTTGGTGTTTCAGGACACCAGCACGGTTTTGTTCCGCTGGATGCAGACGGAAAAGCGCTTTATAACGTAAAGCTTTGGAACGACACATCCACCGCGGAAGAATGTAAAATTCTTACTGACAAAATCGGCGGTGACAAAAAAGTGATTGCGGAAATCTGCAATCTTATGCTTCCGGGCTTTACCGCACCAAAAATCTTCTGGCTCAAAAGACACAAGCCGGAACTCTTTGCAAAACTTAAATACATTATGCTTCCGCATGATTACATAAACTTTAAATTGACCGGCGAATACGTTATGGAATACGGCGATACGTCGGGAACAGCCCTGTTCAATTCCGCAAAACGTGTTTGGTCAAAAAAGGTTTGTTCAATCATTGACCCCAAACTTGAAGGCCTGCTGCCAAAACTGATTGAAAGTGATGCTCCTGCCGGCAAAGTAACCCAGGCTATTGCAACCGAACTCGGTATTCCTGCCGGTATTCCGGTATCATCAGGCGGCGGCGACAACATGATGGGCGCAATCGGAACCGGAACAGTAGAAGACGGATTCCTTACAATGAGTATGGGTACTTCCGGTACTCTTTACGGTTACTGCGACAAACCGCTTTCTGATCCTCAGAACGGACTTTCGGGCTTCTGTTCTTCAACAGGCGGCTGGCTGCCTCTGCTTTGTACAATGAACTGTACAGTAATAACAGAAGAGGTTCGCGGTTTGTTCAACCTTGAAGTAAAGGAATTTGACAAGGTTGCGGAAACAGCACCTATCGGAGCAAACGGTGTTGTAGTTCTTCCGTTCCTGAACGGCGAACGCACGCCTAACCTGCCTAACGGACGCGCAAGCATTACAGGTCTTACACTTGCGAACACATCACGTGAAAACATCTGCCGTGCTGCAATGGAAAGTGCCGTATTCGCAATGCGCGGCGGCTTGGAAGCTTTCAGAAAGCTTGGTTTTAAGCCAAAGGAAATCCGTTTAATCGGCGGTGGTTCAAAGAGCAGACTGTGGCGCCAGATTGCTGCGGATATACTGAATCTGCCTGTAAAACTTCCTGTTTCTGATGAAGCAGCAGCCCTCGGTGCCGCTGTACAGGCTCTGTGGTGTTATAAAAATCTTTCAGGTGAAAAGGTTTCAATTGCAAAACTTTGTGCGGAACATGTTCTGATTGATTCAGAAAACATTGTTTCTCCAAAGCCTGAAAACGTAAAACAATACGATGCCGCTTACGCAGACTACATCAAAAACCTCAACGCAGTTATGCCGATGTATGTTTAGCCGTATTCCGGCTGCTAATCTGCTATGTTATGTTCCGGTCTAAAACCGGGCATTACACATAGATTATTCCCGTTCCTCCAATTACGGGAGCATTTCCCCCAACCTGTTCAGTTGCTGTTAGTTGCTGAACGGGTTTTTTTATGCCCGTCTCAATACTACCTGACCGCTTGCCCTGCAATTATCGAAAATGTATAATAGCCCCATGAGTTTTGTTTCTCCAGAATATGATGTTGTTGTCGTTGGCGGCGGTCACGGCGGTATAGAAGCGGCACTTGCAACAGCGAGGGTCGGACTGCACACACTGCTGATTACACAGACAATTGATTCCATCGGCAGAATGAGTTGCAATCCGTCCATAGGCGGTATTGCGAAAGGTAACAT
>DBWK01000020.1:10667-17155 GCA_002308875.1 Treponema sp. UBA1240 | reverse complement strand
ATGATTCAGTACCGGATGCTGAACAAAAGCCGCGGTCCCGCCGTTCAGGCACCGCGTTCACAGGCGGATAAAATTGCTTATTCGGCACTTGCACGTAAGACGGTTGAGGATCAGGAAAACCTTGATACATTGCAGGATACCGTTATTGATTTGATAACCGAAGCCGGTACAGGTAAAAACAAAGACCGTCTTGTCTGCAAAGGAATTATCACTGACAGAGGCCGCAAAGTTCCCGCAAAAGCAGTTATTCTTGCAACGGGAACTTTTATGGAAGGCCGTATTTTTATCGGCGAGTACGATGCGCCGTGCGGAAGGCTTGGCGAAGGTGCAGCACTTGGGTTAGGCAAGGCATTACGCAAAATTGGTTTTACCGTCGCGCGCCTCAAAACCGGCACACCGCCTCGTATCTTGCGCTCTTCCGTTGATTTTTCCAGACTCACCATACAGCATGGCGACACGGAAATTATTCCGTTTTCCTACGACACAATTTCGGTTGACCGCCCGAATGTTCCGTGCTGGCTTGTATACACAAATTCCGAAACACACCGTATTATACGAGAAAATATGCACCGCTCGCCACTGTTCAGCGGCAAGATTGAAGGCATTGGACCACGCTATTGTCCTTCCATCGAAGACAAGGTCCGGCGTTTTCCGCAAAGAGACCGCCACCAGCTTTTTGTTGAACCGGAAGGCTTAAGCACGCAGGAAATTTACCTTAACGGATTTTCTTCATCGCTTCCCGAAGAAGTACAGGATTCTTTTCTGCGTACATTGCCGGGCTTTGAAAAAGCAGTTGTTACCCGCCCTGGTTACGCGGTTGAATATGACTTTATTGACCCTGTGCAGCTTTATCCCACGTTGGAAACAAAACGTGTCGCAGGTCTCTTTGCGGCAGGTCAGATTAACGGAACTTCCGGTTATGAAGAAGCTGCTGGTCAGGGACTTGTTGCCGGTATTAACGCAGGACTGTACTGCAAGGCAAACGGCGGAGACTACGAGCCGTTTGTTCTTTCGCGGAGTGAAGCTTACATAGGCGTTTTGATTGATGACCTTGTTACACTTGGAACAAAAGAACCGTACAGAATGTTTACTGCGCGCGCAGAATACCGGCTTATGCTCAGACACGACACCTGCGATGAACGATTGACAGAAAAGGGCTGGAAAGTCGGGTTAAAGTCCGATGCACAGATGAATGCAGTTCGTGCAAAAAAAGAAAAGAAAGCGGAGATTATGGAATGGCTGAAAAAGCACCCTGCAAAAGCAAAAGCCGTTTTTTCACCGCAGACCGATGAAGATGAAGACGCTGTTTTTAAACCGCTTTCACAACTTGTTGCCAATCCAGGCTATGCCCCTGATATGTGGGAAGCAGCGCTGATTGACTACAAATACGAACACTACATTACAAAACAGAATCACCGCGTAGAAAAAATGCGCAAAATGGAAACCACTAAAATTGCGGCGGATTTTGACTACGGCAAAGTAGTAGGACTTTCAGCGGAATCGCGCCAAAAGCTTGAAACCGTAAGACCGCAGACACTCGGACAGGCAGGAAGAATTTCGGGAATCAGACAAAGCGATATAATGCTTTTGATGGTTTATCTGAAATAGCTCCTACACCAAAAGAAATCTTTCCTCAGATTGTTCCTCAAAATATGAGCAAAACAAGTCTTTTATCTCATCAAGAGTTTTTGCATTTATCAGTTTGTTGGACAAATAAGTTCCAAATGTCAGATTTTTGCAGTAATACACAAAAAAACGCTGAGCGCGGGTTTTCCAAAATTCTTCGGGCTGACTGACTTTAAGGTCTTCAATAAATTGTATTCCAAGTTCCTGCAAATCTATTTTTGCATGGTATTCTTCCAATTCAAATCCTGCCTTCAACTGCGCAAAAATCCACGGCTTTTGTACAGCGGCTCTGCCAATCATAAAACCGTCAAGACCAGGAGCTTTTGTGCAAACTCTTTGTAATACAGGAAAGTCGGTAATGTCACCATTCCCGCAGATACGAATAGAATTCCCATACCTGCTTTTCAGGTATTCGGCAAGTTTTTGCGCATATTCCCAATGCGGTACACGTTTGAACTTTTCCTTCTGCGTACGAGGATGAATCACAATCTGCGAAACTCCTTCCCCAACAAGCATATCCGCAAAATCAAACAGCTTTTTTTCGGTAAAATCATCTCCACCCAGCCGCATTTTTACACTGAGACGTTTTTTACCAGGCACCGCCGCCCTGACACGTTTAAGCATACTGCAAGTTTCTGCCACAGGCTTAAGCATCCATGCCACACCAGCACCCTGCCGTACAATTTCGGGAGCGGCGCATCCCATATTTATGTCTATTCCTATGCCGCCAATTTCACTTATAATCTTGGCTGCTTCCGCCAAAGGCTGTTCACTGCCGCCCGTAAGCTGCCACACAATCCGCTGTAAATCCGGTGCGGTTCTCACATAATACGGTTCAAACTTTCCACCGGCAAGAAAACTTGCAGCGTGAATCATTTCGGTATAATACTCGTCAACAGCACCCGGGGAATAACGTTCAATCGTAAGACGCATCGCCTCATGCGAAAGGGTTGCCATTGGAGCAAAAAGCAATTTTACCATACAGATACAACACCATATTGTAAAAAATCTGTCAATTTGCTTTTATGCATGATTGGTATCTTGCAGTTTTTCCATAATAAAGGGTATAGTCAGACATGGAGTTTTGATGAAAGAATCAGCGACAAAAACTTTTGGAATACTTACTTCTGGCGGCGATGCGCCGGGGCTTAACACCGCAATCAGAGGCATAGTCCGCACGGCAATGGAACAGTACGGAATGCGGGTAATCGGAATTAAAAACGGCTATCGTGGTTTGATTGAAAATGACGCCAAAGAACTTCAGGCTTCCGACATTACAGGAATTTTAACAAGGGGCGGAACCATACTTGGAACTTCGCGTGAAAAACCGTTCAAAAATCCACAGAAAGATCCTGTTACAAACAAATTTCCCGTTGAATCTATAATCGAAAACTACAAAAAATGGAACCTTGACGCCCTTGTTGTTCTCGGCGGGAACGGAACAAATACAACAGGTGCTATGCTTGCCAACGAGGGGCTCAACATTATAGGGCTTCCCAAAACAATCGACAACGACATTGTTCATACAGATACCACATTCGGTTTTCAAACGGCTGTTTCCGTTGCAACGGAAGCGATAGACCGTATACACACAACGGCGCACAGCCACAATCGCATTATGGTTGTGGAAGTAATGGGTCACAAAGCAGGCTGGCTTGGACTTTATGCCGGAATTGCAGGCGGTGGCGACGTTATTCTCATTCCCGAAATTCCATATAACATTGAAAGTATTTCAAAACATTTGGTAAAACGGCAGCAGCAGGGCAAAGCTTTTTCCATTGTTGTTGTTGCGGAAGGAGCTCTTTCGCAGGAAGAAGCAGAACTGGACAAAAAAACTTTTAAAAAACTGCGCAAGAATATGCAAACATCCATAGGCTACAGAGTCGCGCAGGAACTGGAACAGGCAACAAACCTTGAATCCCGGGTAACGGTACTCGGCTACCTGCAGCGCGGCGGAATCCCCGTTCCGTATGACAGAGTTCTTGCAACCGGATTTGGTGTGGAAGCAGCGCATATGCTTGCTCGCGGTGAATATGGCAAAATGATTGCAATGCAGAACGGAATTTTTGTTCCTGTTCCGCTTGAAGAAATTGCAGGCAAAATCAAAAAAGTACCTTTGGATCACCAGCTGGTTGTTGCAGGACGGGAAGTTGAAACCTGCTTTGGAGATGCCTGATAAAGTGTGTTAAAACCGTTGGGGAGATTTTACAAAAAACCGATATATAAATATGCGTTTTTTTGTTTTAATCTGTCTGACTTTTTTTGTCTTTACCTTTGCCGGCTGCGTAAGCGATAAACAATCTGACAAACTCGAAAAAGAAATTCCGGCAGAGCAGGAAATAACTGAAACAGCAAATTCTGATGCACAAACAGAAACTCTGATACAACAAGAAAAATCAATTTTACCGGAATCAGAATCCGAAAAGCCAGAAGAAGAAAAAATTCCCCAAAGTTTTGCCGAAAAAGTTTTTCTTTCCTATCAAAAAGCATATCCCGACAAAAACATCAGCTATTATAATAGCGGGAATGACTGGGTAATAAGCCTGAACAACAAAGAATTCTGCTGGGCGGACGGACGGCTTTTACCTAAAGATAAAGCGGACAAATCCTCAGATTACGACCAGCAGCAAATCTATCCTTACACAGGAAAGCCGCGGAACCCCGCCGAATATACAAAAGAAAAGATAGCGCTTTTGAAACAGAAAGGAACACAGGAAGCTCTCCAAAAAGAAAAACCTGTGGATGAAAGTTTTATCATAGAACTATTGGGTGTAAAAAACCGAATAATAACCGAAGAAAAAATCGTAAAATCGCAGCTTTTGGGACATCGGCTCAACATTCACAAATGTATAAAAGACAAAATCAGTACTATCAGCAATGAAATTGAATCACTGGCCGCAAAAGATAAAGAAATTGCAGATTTTATAAAGACTGTTTACGAAACAAGCGGCTACAACTGGCGTACAATTGACGGAACAAATGAACGCCGTAGTTGCCACAGCTATGGCATTGCAATTGATGTGCTGATAAAAAACAACAAAAAAACCACGTACTGGGAATGGGAACGCGTATGGAACCCTGACTGGATGCTTGTTCCGCAAAAAAGACTGTGGACTCCGCCCGAAGCCGTCATAAAGAGCTTTGAAAAGCAGGGCTTTGTCTGGGGAGGCACCTGGGACGAATACGATACCATGCATTTTGAATACAGACCGGAACTTATTGAACTTGGAAAACTAATGCAAGACTAGGGAAGAAGCTTTTCCCTGCCGAACTGAATATGCATTGTGGTTCCTTTTTCTAATCCCTCACTTTCAGCCCAAATCCTTGCATCTATGTTTTTTACAAGATTTTTGGCTATGGCAAGCCCCAGACCGGAACCGCCGGTTTTGTGATTACGCGATTTATCAGCACGATAAAGCCGTTCAAAAATATGGGGTAAATCTTCCGGCGCAATACCATGCCCTTTATCACTAACTGAAAGTAAGTTTTTTTGCGAATCATAACCAAGCGAAACAAAAGCCGGAGCCGGACTGTAGCGGATACTGTTTGTTATGAGGATACGCAAAATCTGCGTCAAAATATCAGGGTTTGTAAGCAGAACCGCATCTTTCGGACAATTCAGTTCAAACTGAACTTCCGGCGAAACAAAACGCATATCATCAATTATTTTTTCCAAAAAGATTTTTACTTTTATTATTAATTTTTCCGAAGTTTGCTGCCGTTCGCTTCTGGATAAAAGCAGCAGATTTTCAACTAGAGACTGCATAGATTTTATCTCACTGTGCAGCGTTTCCAACGATTCATTCAATATCTTTGGATCGGATTTTCCCCACCGGCGCAGCAAATCCACATGTCCCAAAAGTACGGCAAGAGGCGTTCGCAGTTCATGCGAAACATCGGACGTAAACTGGCGTTCCCTGTCAAAATCCGCCTGTAACCTTGCAAAAAGTGAATTGAATGTTCTTGCAAGTGCGTGGATTTCGTCCTTTGAATCGCTTTCAGGAATACGTCT
Organism: Treponema sp. UBA1240; assembly: GCA_002308875.1. Lineage (GTDB taxonomy): Bacteria > Spirochaetota > Spirochaetia > Treponematales > Treponemataceae > UBA1240. Next base: position 11,517 of record DBWK01000020.1, on the reverse strand, counting down.
GTCCAAATTTGACGCGCTTATTTCATTTGCGGTTTTTGTTATGTCTGTAACAGGTTTGAGCAGCCGTGCCGAAAGGAAGCGCGCCGTAAAGAACGATACCAGCAGAATAGGGAACAAAGTAAGCAGGACAATGAACGGCAGTTTGTACAAAAGACTGTCTATGCTGTCTACGTCCATATTGACGGAAGTTTGCAAAAACACGTTCCCGACCCGCATCGACGTGTACAGAATATTCAAGTCGCCGTCCACATAAAAGTTTTTGACAAAGTACCTTTCGGTTTTGCCGTTGGACGTTACAGGCAGAATAGGCAGATACGGGTCATTCGTTCCCAGAATAAGCGTTTCCGCATTTGCGATTCCAAAAACAGCATATGACATATAATACGGAATTGCAGCCTGCCGTGCTATGCGGTCAACCAAATCATAACTCTCATGCAGGGTACTGCTTGAATAACGCATATTATGCGAAGATTCGTTTAACGCATCAAGAAATGTTTTTTGATATTCACTGACCAGCATATACTGCGAAAGCCTTACAGAGTCCTGCAGCAAGGTCTGCGACTTTTGCTTGAGAATTACGGTACGCAGCAGAGAAGTCATCACGATTGAGGAAATAAGAACAATACAAACTATTATTATCGAAAAAAAAAGCGCTATTTGGGTAGAAAGTCTGATTCCCTTTTTGTTTTCAGCGCGTTTCATTTGCAGATTCTCTTATTGTATAACCGGCACCGCGAACTGTAGTAATATAATTAACTCCAAAAACATCATCGATTTTTGAACGCAAATACCGGATATAAACATCCACTGAGTTTTCGTCTATGTAATGATCTTCGCCCCATACTTCCGA
>DBWK01000020.1:6746-10549 GCA_002308875.1 Treponema sp. UBA1240 | reverse complement strand
CGCAATTCGGAGTCTTCCTTTGCGGAAGATTTGTCCTTGTCACCTTGTTCCTGCAAATAAGCATTACGCCTCAAAACGGAACGGATTCTCGCAAGCAGTTCCTCTATTGCGAAAGGCTTTGATATGTAATCATCAGCACCCGCATCCAGACCGTTTACCTTGTCAAAAGTTTCGCCCCTTGCGGTTACAAGAATAACCGGAATAGTCGATATTTTTCTGATCCGCCTTAAAACTTCAAGACCGTTAAGCTCAGGAAGCATTATATCCAACAACACAATCGAAAAAGCATCAGGATTTGCCTCAAAAACTGTAACAGCTTCCCTTCCCGTCTGGGCAATCGCGGTTTCAAACCCTTCATGTTCAAGCTCCAGTTTTTCAAAAGAAGCAATATTCGGCTCATCCTCTACAATCAGTACTTTCAAAAATCACTCCGCAAATTTGTATCGAATAGAGAACTGCAATTCGTTCTTTGGCTGATTATCTTTATCTATAACGTCCTTTGCAGCTATATCTTTCAGAATAAACTGCAACTCCTGCGAATTGTCGGCCATCCGGCTTTCAATTTCTTCAACGGGAATTGCTATATGAAGTTCCGTTCCTGTACGGTTGAATTTAATAGTAGATTTTTCAGGGAGCTGCATTTTGTTCACGGATACAGATTCTTCCGTAAAACTCAACGGATCTACAGGAATATTGAATATAAGCATAACAGTTATAAAATCAGGTGCCTGTTCAACTGAAAACTTTTCTATACTGAGCTTTCTTGTCTGAGGCGAGAATGAATCTGAAGCCGGATTGTTCCTCTTTCTGTAGACCGGAACAACATCTGATGACTGCGGTAATTGAAAAGCAGACTGAGCACACAGTTTTTCCGCTGAAAAAAGAAAAACGAAAAAAAACAGGCTGAGAAAAATTTGTCGATACCGCAAAAAATATGGATTTTCAGTCATTCAAGATGAGTATATACCTTATCGGTGAAATCGTAAATTAAAAAAAAATTAAAAACAAAGATATTTTTTTATTTATTTTTTAATCTTGTTTTAATGCAAGAAAATAGTCATACCCGTATACTTCAAAATGTAAACGGAAGCACATAGGGGTGCACAGAGAAACACCACTTTGTACAATATGATTTGTTTCGGTTCCTCCTCCGAAGCATTTTGGTTTCGCAATTTATTGTACATGTTTCCGCGCAACCAAATTTTTCAAATAAGTTCTCCTTTTCCTCCTTACTTTTTTTACGTTGGAAGGGATGTGCAAAAGCACATCCCTTCTTTTTTTATTACCGTGACCAAACAGAACCGTTATATGTAAATGAACCGCCCGAAACGGTCACCGCATAAGAACAACCAGCCTCAAACCAGCCGTGTCCAGTATCCCTATGAGATCTCGTAATATTCAATGTTCCATCGGACGCAGGTTCGCCGGAATATGTTCCTTTGCAGTTTTCCTTGTAGCCGCCTACAATACCTTCTTTATACCAGGTATCATCTGAATAAAAACGAAGAACGCCGGAATCTCCCGCAGTAGCATTTGTCCATGTATAAGTTGCTTTCACACTTGGAGCAGGTGAAGCAGATGCGGCAGGATCTCCTCCAGGACCGGCATAGCATCCTGAAAATATGCAAATCACTAAAAAAAGGCTTGTTAAAACTGACAATAAATATAATCTCTTTTTCATTTTTTCCTCTTCACGGTTATGACTAATACTTATCCTTTATTGTAGTAATACTTTGACAAAAACTCAAGCTTATTTTTATACGTTTTGAGGGGAAAAAACGCAAAGATTTAAATATAATACAAATATCCCTCGCTATCGGAAGCACGGTTTTCATCAACAATATCTTCCAATGTGACGGAACCAACATACCCATTGATTGCCTTTTCAAAGTTTTCCCAAAATTTTTTGTTGCCTTTGTCCTCATTCACAGTCTGTGTTGTGCCTTTGGGCGACAAATCACCTTCCATAGCACGAAGAATTTCTCCTGCTGTGTATTTTTCAGCAGGACGAATAAGCTTGTAACCGCCGTTGTTGCCGCGCAGAGCCGCAACAAGCTCCGCTTTGCTGAGCTGTATCATAATCTGTTCAAGATACTTTGGCGAAAGTCCGTGCCGTGCGGCGAGAGTTTTTAGACTGATGTAAGATTCCGAATTCTGTTGTCCAAGATACGTCATAATCATTAGTGCGTATTGACCGCGTGTAGAAATTTTAAGCATGGTATTCTCCATCAATTTTGCTTTTTTATAAATAACCTATTGACAAGATAGGCTGTTATCTTTAACTTATCATACATGCGCATAACCTACTAAGTCAATGGGTTTAATAAAAGCGGTTAATAACGAAATGAAAACAAACCTTAATCTTCATAATCTTTTTGCAGACCCGGAAGAACTTGATCCTACGGCTTTACCGGATTACACTACGCTTGATTTTGTGAGCAACGGCTCGCACATCTACGGCGAAATTATGTGGCCGTCCTCGATTTTTCCAAAGCCGCATCCATGCGTAATAATGCTGCACGGCTTTCCGGGAACTGCACGCAACGACGACATTTCGCATGCGCTGTGCAGAATAGGCTGTGTGGTTCTTGTCCCGCACAACCGCGGTGCCTGGGGAAGCCAGGGTAAATATCTTATTACACATTGTATTGAAGACGCACAGAATCTTGCAGAATATGCACATTCGCAGGAATTTGTGCGAAAATACAACGTGGATCCTGCTTCGATTTTTCTTTTGGGACACAGCATGGGTGCAAACTCCGCCTTGAACGCCGGACGCAAAATAGAATGGCTGCGCGGAATTATTATGCTCACGCCATACGATCCCGCCCGTTATCTGAACCGCAGCAAGGAGAGTTATTTCCGCTCGCTTTTGGAAGAAGGAAAAATTTTGCAATCAGACGGAATTGACGCAATTTACGAAGACGTTGTTGTAAATCAGAACGAAATAAGCCATCCCAAAGCTTTTGAGCAGATCAAAGACAAGAACATTCTTATAGTCGCAGCAAAATACGACTCGGTTTCACCTGTCAACGAAATGGTTCTTCCGTTGTGGAATCAGCTGGAAGAACATCGCGGTAAAACAAATACCGTCCAAAAAATGACTGAAGTACCAACCGAACACGGACTTTTGGGCAGACGCATAAACGTAATCAAAGAAATTGCAGAATTCATTAATACTGTTCTCTCAAAATAACAAGGAACTTCACAAAGAACATTCACTGATTCCAGCAGGTCAAAAAATATCTGGGCATAGAATAAGCAATTTTTTGTCCACCTGTCGACAGTTTGTCGGATAATATGATATTCTTTAGGCAGAGGTGTGCGGTGGCAAATTTTAACGCTCAAGATTTAGACCAGTGCAAAGAAATTGCAAATCTTTGCAGAGAAGAAGCAAAAAAAAGAATCGTTGGACAGACGGATATAACAGACGGTATTTTAACAGCGCTTATTGCGGGTGGACACGTTCTGCTGGAAGGTGTTCCGGGACTTGCAAAAACGCTGACCGTAAAAACATTTTCCGACATTACGGGACTGGATTTTAAGCGTATTCAGTTTACACCTGATTTGCTTCCTGCCGATTTAATCGGAACAATGATTTATGAGCAGAACACCGCCAAATTTTCAATACGTAAAGGGCCTGTTTTTACAAACCTTGTACTTGCGGACGAAATAAACCGTGCCCCTGCAAAAGTACAGTCCGCGCTTCTTGAAGCAATGGCTGAAAAGCAGGTTACAATCGGCGACAAAACCCACAAACTGCCAAGCCCTTTTTTTGTTCTTGCAACGCAGAACCCGATTGA
>DBWK01000020.1:0-6688 GCA_002308875.1 Treponema sp. UBA1240 | reverse complement strand
TATCCAACGGCAGAAGAAGAGTTTCAAATCGTAAAAAACAGCATATCATCCGATCCTGAAGAAATACCGGTAAAGAAAATCCTCACCGAAAAGAAAATAGCCGACATGCAGACCGCTTTGCAGAGCGTAACCTGCGACGAAAAAATAATCGAATACATAATTTCTTTGGTTTCCGTTACCCGAAGCGGCATACAGGCAAACAATTCTGAAGGACGCGAAGACATTCTGCGCTACATCTCGTTCGGCGCGTCACCACGCGCGGGTATTGCCCTGCAAAAATGCGCCAGAATAACCGCCCTGCTTGACGGACGTTCTTTTGTTCTGCCGGACGACGTAAAAAAAATGGCTCATGCCGTTCTGCGTCACAGGCTTGTACTTTCATATGAAGCCGCCGCAGATGGACTTACAGCAGACGATATAATCACAAAGATTCTCGCATTCTTACCGGTTCCGTAACAGGGAAACACGTTTATGGACAACAGCCGGTACACGTCACTTGTAAAAAAAGCCTCACAACTTCGGCTTTCTGCGTTTTCCATTGCGGAAGGCATGAGAACGGGCGGATTTCGTTCTTTTTTGCGCGGGCAGGGAGTGGAATTTACCGGTGTAAGAGATTATTTATACGGCGATGACATCCGCAATATAGACTGGAATGTTACGGCCAGAATCGGAAAACCGTATATAAAACTTCATCAGGAAGACCGCGATTTTATTGTTTTTTTAATAGTTGACCAGTCTTTGTCCATGGACACAGGATTTGCAGCCAAATCGCGGCTGGAAACAGCAAATGAAACAGCCGCTTTAATGGCATTCGCCGCCGAACAGAATTCGAGCCCTGTCGGTGCGGTCTTTTTTGACGGCGAAGTTCGTTTTTCCTCACCGCCCAAAACCGGCAGAAATCAGATTATGCTGCTTTTAAGCCATCTTGACGCTTACAACCGGAACAGAAAAACCGGCTCACTGCTTACAAACTCACTGCAGGGCGCATATCAGCTATTAAAAAACCGGTCACTTGTAATAGTAATTTCAGACTTTCGTGTAGGCGGTTACGAAAAAGCTCTCGCCCGTCTGGCAACCGCACACGATGTTATTGCAATCTGTATTACGGACATTTCGGATTTTGAACTCCCAAAAGCGGGACTTCTCTCATTCTTTGACCCCGAAACAAAAGCAAGACAAGCACTTGCCACTTCTTCTCAAGGGTTTCAAAAAGACTGGAACGAATACGGAGAAAAAAGACTGGAGCGCTGGAATTCGCTATGCCTTAAAAGAAGCGTAACTCCACTGCAAATATCAACACGGGATGATCCCGCCGCTGTTTTATCCAAATTCTTTTCGCAAAAGGAGAAGAATCAATGATAAAAACAGGCTCGGTATCGCTTATTCCATCCGATGTTACGGTGGGTTCAAAGGCACAGGTCGTTTTCAACTTTTACACCGATGCGCAAATCCCCGAGAGTCTCAAACCGGTCGCACTGCCGGAAGACAACGAGGTCTGCACGGTTACAGAACTCCGGCTTGAAGTAACTTCCGCAAATTCCGCAACATTATATGCGGACATAATTCCGTGGCAATGCGGTGAACTTGAACTGCCGGACTTGTTATTTACGGACGGCACGGATTTTTTGCTTGCAGTTACCGTGCCACCGCTGCAAATACGTTCCGTCAGCGATGAAACAAACGCAACGCAGCTTTCACCGGCACAGCCGCCCTTTGTTATACCGGGTACAACTTATGTAATATACGGAAGTATTATTGCGCTTATTGCATTGATAAGCATTGTACTGCTTTTGGTTTCCAAAATGAAAAAACTAAAAGCCGCTGTACAAAAAGTTTTGAAAAAAATATCGTATTCGCGGAATTACAGAAAACTGCTGCGCAAGCTTAAAAAACTGAAAAAACGCAGAGCTTCGTTTACCGAATCAGAAGCTGCCACATATATAGTAAAAACCATCAAAACGTATCTTGAAAAACGGTTTTCAATTTCGTTTGAAGCCGCCACGGCAAGTGAGTTTTCAAAAATCCTGAATGCTAATAAAATTCCGTGCAGATTGGAATACATAAATGAACTTGAGCAGGTTTGCAAATCCTGTGATGTAATCCGCTTTGCAGAAAACAGTTTTTTGTTTGAAAAACAGCTTAACAGTTTTATAGAAATGATAACAAATTCCGCAAAACACTTGGAGGGTAGACAGGTAGATGTTTTATCTTGAAAATTATTACGCCCTCCTTTTCCTGCTGCTTTTGCCGCTGTTTTATCTGCTGCGCAAGCTGGGCGTTTTTACACATATTCTTCTTCCGCTCAATCTTTCGGACTGGGAAGGAAAAACTTACTCCTACAAAAAAAAGGTATCAGGTTTTGTCCGTTTTATAGCAAAGTTTTTAACCGCCGCGGGTTTTATTGCTTTAATCATTGCCCTTGCTTCTCCCGTAATGACGCACTCACAGAAAATATACACCTCGCATGGCAGTGAATTCATTTTTGTTGTTGATACAAGTCCGTCAATGGCGGCAAAGGATATGAACGGCAAAAACAGACTCGAATCCGCAAAGGAAACAATAACCGGTACTGTGGCTAATTCCGGCGGTTCAACTTTTGGACTGATTTCCATGGGAGCAAACTCAGCGCTGATTGTTCCGCCTACACAGGACACAGATTTTTTTACGGAAAGGCTGACCGCAATGCAAACCGGAGAGATGGGCGACGGTACTGCAATCGGAACAGGAATAGCAACCGCAGTCTATCACCTCGTGTCATCCGAAGCCCCTAAAAAATGTATAGTGCTTATAACAGACGGCGAAAACAACGCCGGTTCTATTCATCCTACCACAGCCGCAAAACTGGCGGAAGAAAAGAACATTGTACTGTACATAATCGGAGTAGGAACAAAGGGAACCGTTCCCATCGAATACACAGATCCAACGACGGGCAAGCTTTTTTCCGGTCATTTTGATTCAAACTTTAATGAACAGGAACTAATCCGGCTTGCCGCAACAGGCAAAGGACAGTATTTTTACGCGGACAATCCTGAGCTTTTTTACGCTTCAATAAAACAGATTGCGGAAAAGCAGGGGGTTGTACAAACCTACAGAATTGAAAAAAAACTTGAGTATCTTTACCTCAAATTCGCAGTTGCGGCATTAGTGATGCTTTTGGTTTCGTGGATTCTGCGACGCTTTTTTCTGAAGGAATTCTTATGATTTCATTTGCCAGACCTTTGTTTTTATATCTGATACTGCTTCTCATACCTGCGCTTGTCTTTTTCAGGCATTTTTCAAAAAAGATGCTTAAAGCTTTCGGGAATTTTTCAGAACGGAAAAAGGAAAACGCGGATTTTGTAAACAATATTTTTTCACGTCTTAAAAACAGAACCTTCTGCTGGTGTCTGGCGTACGTGATGCTCATAATTGCAATAGCACAACCTTTTTACGGAACAAGAACAGTTCCCGTGCAAAAAAACGGAAGCGCAGTTTCGTTTGTTTTTGACATATCCTACAGCATGAGCGCAAAAGATATGCCGATGTCCGCCAGCAGACTGTCGTATGCAGCCGCCTACGCCTACCAGATTTTGGAAAAAATGCAGGAAACTTCCGTTTCCGTTATTCTTACCAAGGGAACAAGCTTTGTTGCAATACCGCAGACAAACGACTTTAATTCAATTTACACACTTTTGCAAAAGCTTTCGCCTAATTTAATCAGTGCTCCCGGTTCGGACATTGCAAGCGGGATTGACTGTGCACTGCAAACTTTTCTCGCCAAAACAGCCCAGACAGCTTCAATAATACTGTTTACCGACGGAGACGAAACCCAGTCATCTCTGAAGGATGCACTGCAAAAGGCATTGGATAACGGAGTTTCCGTAACAATAGTAGGAGTAGGTTCCACAACCGCAAGTTCCGTTTTGACCGGCGACGGTATACAGTATGCGGAAACAGCCCTGCAGGAAGAAAAAATTAAAAACATCTGCGCACAACTGCAAAAAAAAGAAAAAAAGCTTTTTACATCAAAGGATGAGGAAAAGATTCTGTATGTAAACGCACAGGAACCGGCTTCCGCGGTAAAAGTACTTCACAGGGCTCTTCCCCTTAAAAACGCAGGCGAAACCAGCTTTGAATCCGGCACAACACAAACATTTTATGAAATTCAGCAGGTTCCCCGCCACAATCTTTTTCTGTTTCTCGCTCTGTGCTTTTTTGCGGCGGGATTTGTTACATCGGAACTGCGTTTTTCAAAAAAAATCATGCAGATATTCTGTCTGCTGCCAATGCTGGTTCTTTTTAACTCTTGTTCAAAAAACACGGAAGCGGCTTTTAAGATTTTTTCGGGCGTTATAGAATGGGGTCAGGGAAATTACCAGAACGCCGCCGCATCTTTTATTGATGCAAGACAGACCGCCGATTCCATCCAGTACGAAACAGCCGCAAATTATGCGCAGTACGGGCTTGGAGTTACATACCTCATGCAGGGCGAAACAGTCGCCGCGTTTGAAAAATTTGATTCGCTTTCAAAGGATTCAACTCTTGTCGAGCAACTCCGCTTCGGAACTGTCTACAACTGCGGAATAATAGCCTATCAGGGCGGTAATTATAAAGAAGCGGCGGAATACTTTAAAAAAGCGCTCCTTGTTGACAGCAATAATATACACGCAAAAATCAATCTTGAACTTTCAAACAACCAGATTCTGCTGCGTTCAAAAGCGGCAGAGCAGGAACTGATTCCAGTCGCTGACACAAAAGAATCAACGGCAGAAAACATAATCTTTTCAGTAATAAAGGAGAACGAACAAAACCAATGGAAAAATCAACCCAAAACAAACGATTCTTCTGTCTTGGATTACTAATAATTCTGTCGTCGCTCCTTTGCCTTGCCGCCGCGGAACCTGTACTGGAAGAACCTAAAACCAGCTGTTTTGAAAACGATGTTCTTACATTCGTAATTGTTATAAAAGACTGTCTGCCCAAAGGCGTCACATTCACGGTCCCCAAACCGGAAGACAACGTAACACGGCTTTCCGCAAACAAAATACAAACTTATGAACACGGCACAGTAAACACAAAAATAGAACTTGTGTATGCCTTTAAAAAAGCGGGAAATTACAATCTGCCAGAAGTGCAGATAACTATAAACAGCACAGCGCACACTGTAAAAATGCCCCGAATCCTCGTTTATCACAATCCCGCCCTGCACAAACCGGAACTAAAATGGGAACTTTCTGCACCAAAAGCAGTTACAGGCGGAACATACGAACTGCGGCTCACGGCAAGGTATGTAAAAAAGATTCACTCCCTGCAATTTGAACAGCCGGAAGACGCCCTGTTTGAGCAAACTTCGGAACTTACAGACACTTTTGACTACAAACCTTCCGTCAAAGAACCGGCAAAAATCGTTGCAGCCAAGTATTCGTGGACGCCGCTGCAAAGCGGAACGATTGAACTTCCCGTTATTAAACTGGAGCTAACCGGAACTAACGGAGCAGACCAAACTTTTATCCTTAAAGGGCAGACTGTAAAGGTTTACGAACAGACAGACAGCCAAAACGACGAGACAGGCTTTAGTACGTTCAATTTTGAGGCGGCTTTTAATGAAGAAACACAGCAGACCGCGGCGATACCGCAGACAGTTGTCAGCCAAAACCTGGCGCAGCAACTGGCGGAACTACGCAAAAGCGAAAAATACTCCCTGAATTTTATCAAAAGTCGCAAGGAACGACAGGAGTTGGAAAATAAAAACAACATTAGTGCAAAAAGTGAGTTTCCGCTGCTGCTTTTAATACTGCCGTCGGTTATGTTTATAATCTGCCTTTTGATTTATATATTCTTAAAAAAGTCAAAAAAAACGGCAGGTGCAAATGTGTTTTTTGTAATCAGCCTGATTCTTTTTGTTTTAACGGCAAAGTGTGCTTTTGAAACAATAACCCAAAAAGCGGTTTTTGCCGGAGGACAGATATTTACTATTCCCGATGAAACGGGAACCGTGCTTGAACAAATAAATGCAGGAAACCTGTTTATAGTAAAAAAACAAACTGAAGAATGGTGCCTTGTAAAATACGGCGAAAATCACACCGGTTGGGTAAAAACAAATACCTTATGTTTTATTGAAAAGGCGGATTAAATGGACTTTGGCGAAATTCTTGACAAATGGGAAGAACAGGAAAAAAACAAAAAAAAGCAGGTTCAGCGCCCCGCAGGTTCAGGCAAAAAACTGAATGCACCCTCATTACTCAAACAGGAAGAAGAAGCTGCCCAAGTGCACAAAAAACAACCTCAGAACAAGCAGCCGCAAATAAACCCTATGGAGCTGTGGCTCAGACGCTACGGAGTACAGGACAAGGATAAACAGGAAGAAGAACGCATAAAAAAAGAAGAATCGGAACAGCACGATTTGATTTACAATATGCAGCCTGAAGCTTCGCTGGATTTGCACGGGCTTACAAGGGATGAAGCATGGGAACGGCTCGATTTGTTCATTACGGAATGCAAACGGCGCGGATTACGAAAAGTGCTCCTGATACACGGCAAGGGCAATCATTCACAGGAAGCACCTGTTCTTGAATCGACCGTCCGCACTTTTGTAGAACGTGACCACAGGCTCGGTGCTTTCGGGCATCCTTCAAAAAAAGACGGCGGTAAGGGCGCAACCTGGGTAATAATCAGGGATTAGAACCAAGCTGAAAAAATAAGTTTTGCC
>DBWK01000109.1:23014-35224 GCA_002308875.1 Treponema sp. UBA1240 | reverse complement strand
CTTGTTCGTGAGATTCGCGAAGGCGAGATAACGCGCGAAAAAACGCTTAAGGTTAAGCAGTATATTTCTGATTTGTCGGATTCCATAGAAAACGAAAAAAAGCTTCTTGAATCAGAAAAAGACAAACTTTTGCTACAAAAAACGGAATTGGAAGAAAAGTACGGTACTGCGGAGCTCCAGAGCAGCAAAGCCAAAAAACGGAATTCGGGCAAAAAAACTCAGCCTGCACATAATGGTGTCTATCCTCCGCCTGAAAACAACACAAAACTTTCGTATCCTGATGGCTTTGCGGAAAACGTTGATGTGCTTTTAAACGGAAGACGCGGAACAATAATCCGGCAGGACAAGAAAGACAGCTGGATCGTTCAGTTTGACGGACTTAAAATGAGTGTAAGCCAGAAAAAGCTCCAGCTTGCCCCGCTTGTTGAAAACAAGCCTAAAATCAGCATTGAGATTGACGCGAATACCGATAGCGGTGGTATCCCCGGCGCAGATTTTTCCGTCAGCAACGAAACAGCGGTTTTTGAACTGCGTCTTTTGGGTATGCGGTATGAGGAAGCAATGAAAGCCGTTGAACACCAGATGGATTTGGCTGTTTTGCAGCATTTGCAGAATTTTTCTATTATACATGGCAAAGGAAACGGAATTTTGCAGCAGGGTGTACACAATTTCTTAAAACATTGTGCGGTTGTTAAGGATTATTACTTTGCGCCGCCAGAAGACGGCGGTTTTGGAAAAACTTACGTTGTACTTAAAGATATATAACAAATCATTTGCAAATACCTGTAAATATCTTGACAATTCCATTTTTTTAACGAAAATATTATAGTAGTTAGTTGATTTGGTAGACTTGCAGTTATGAAAAGAAAAAAGACAAAACGCCCTAACAGACCGGTTTGGTACATATTCGGATTCATAGTAGTTGTTCTTACACTGCTTTTCCGCAAGGTAAAAATTGTATTCAAATGTTCCGACGGTACTATTCTTGAAGGGCTGGAAGCAAAGAAAAAACTGCTTGCTTTTTCACCGCCTTATATTATTGTAGGCAATCACCATAGTATTTATGATCACATTTATTTAATACGTGCCTTTTTCCCGCGCAGAATAAACTTTATTGTTGCAAGAAAACATTGGCTTGCGTCCAAATACCTTTTTTTTGTACGCTTTGCAAGAACAATTCCCAAAAGTCTTTTTCAGCCTGATTTACAGACAGTACGCGGTTCCTTTGATGTTATAAGCAATAAGGGAATTCTTGCCCTGTATCCCGAAGGTCAGATAGTTATAAACGGAATCTCCAAAGATATGCCCGAAAGCTGTTCCAAGCTTATAAAAAAAGCAAAGCTGCCCGTTTTTGTCGTTAAATCCAGCGGCAATTATTTGTGTGACAACCCGTGGCGGAAGAATCTTTGCAACGGAATAATAAATCTTGAGATCTCGGTAGCACTCACTCCAGAACAGATTGAAAAAACCGATGTGGAAGAAATCGACAAAATTATTGCAAAGAGCATTTATGTTGATAGTTTTGCGGAACAGGAAAGAACAGGCTGGCTATACAAAGGTCACAACCGTGCCGAAGGCTTGACGAATATTCTTTATATGTGTCCGTGCTGCAAAAAAGAATTAACACTCAAAACAAAGGGTAACGATATTTTCTGCACGGAGTGCGGAACCCGCGCTGAGTATACTGAAACCGGACATCTCGATTGGAAGACCGAAAAGTCGTATTTTAAGCACATCGGTATGTGGTACAATTACCAGCGTGATACGGAAAAAAACAGGCATCTTACGGAAAAAAGCTTTGATTTGCAGATTCCTGTAAAGCTTGCCGTACTTTCCGCATCCGAAACAAAGCTTGCGGATAATGATTTTACGGTAAAAAAGACCAAAGGAATTGAAAAAGCCGGCGACGGTATTCTTCAGTTGACGGAAAAAGGTTATACCTACATAGGAAAAGTATTCAGAGAAGAAACGCTAATACATTTTGACCCGTCTTTGCTCCGCTATATCCCGTTTACGCCGGGCAGCAATTTTCAGATATATCTGCAGGACGTTATGTTTGCATTCTTTACAAAAGATCCGAGAATGTGCGCAAAGGTAGCGCTTGTAATTGAAACTTACAATGAGCTGCTGTCCGAAACTCAGGTTGCTGCAAGCTGAGCCCCGGACATTCCGTTCATTTTAGGAAATTGCCGTTTCAAGCGCAATTTCAATCATTGCGTTGAATGTTTTCTGCCGTTCTTCCGGCGTTGTTTCCTGATGCGTTACAATGTTATCTGAAACAGTCAGTATGGCAAGAGCCTGTCTGCGATACTTGGCGGCAAGTGTATACAATTCCGCCGCTTCCATTTCTATACCAAGAACACCGTATTCAGCCCATAGCTTCCAGGAATTCTTTTCATCGTAAAACATATCGGAAGATGCAACAGTACCCACTTTTACAGGCAATTTCTGCTTTTCCGCCGCTATGTATGCCGCGTGGAGCAGGTTAAAGTCCGCCGCCGGAGCAAAGTGTTTGCCGCCGAACCGGTGAGTGTTCAGCGAAGAATCCGTTGATGCAGCGATAGCCAGAATTATGTCGCGGATTTTTGTCTGCTCGTTTACAGCACCGCATGTTCCAACTCGAATTGCGCGCTGCACGTCGTAAAACTGGAAAAGTTCGTTTACATAAATGGAAAGTGACGGTTGCCCCATTCCTGTTCCCTGTACCGAAACTTTTTTTCCTTTATATGTACCGGTAAAACCGAGCATACCGCGGACATCATTATAACATTCCGGATTCTGCAGGTATGTTTCTGCAATGTGTTTTGCTCTTTGCGGATCGCCCGGTAATAAAACTGCTTCTGCAATCTGTCCTTTTTGTGCTTTGTTGTGCGGTGTACTCATATTTTACTCCAATAGATAAAATAAAAGGGATAACGTAATGTTACCCCTTTTGTAGTTAACAAGCGGTTACTGCGGATTAAAGACCGGCAGCAATTGCTCTAAGCTGTGAAGCCATTCCTGGTTTACCCTTGCTGTCATATTTGTCAGCAACTGAATAGAATGTCTGTTTTACGTAGTTGCGTGATTCTTCTGTTGAAAGTGCTTTCTGCAAGTCAGGAATAGTAAGTTTCTGACCAATTTCAATCAAATCAGCATCTGTAATTTCGTCTTCTGTTCCGGCAATGATGAACGGGAAGTAGTTACCTTTACCGTTGCCATAGAAACGTTCTGCAATAAGAATAAGAACATCGCCACGTTTTACTGTGTAGAACTGAGCATTGTCAAGAACAATGTGTCCTCTTGGATGTGTGTAAGTAGCAGCTGTTTTGCCGGAGCTTGATGATGCGGCAGTACCTGTTGTGTTGGAATTACTGTCGGATGAAAGTCCTGTTGAGTTTTTGTCGCCAACGTCATTTGCATATTCGTTCTTAGAACTTGCGTTTGACGGTGTAGAACCTTCTTTTGCGATTCCTGTTGATTCAACAACATGCATCTGAAGTTTGTCCTGATTTGTGCTGTCGTCTGTTACAGTCCTACCGGATTCATTTATGTTGTCAATACCTGAATCGATATAAGCCGGCTTTGCTGTTGTGCCATTTGTATCAGGAGTTTTTGTTGAAGCTGGTTTTGGTTCTGTATTGGTAACTTTCATCGGTTCTTCCTTTGCTACCGCTTTTTTTGAACCGGATGCACAGGAAACAAGCAGGAACAATGAAACAAGAATGGCTGTTACTGCAAATAAAGATTTTTTCATGTTTTTCTCCATATTTTGCTAAATGATAATATTTTCTTTAATATTAAAGAAATATACAGTATTAAGTAGCATACCAGATTCAGTATACCACAAAAATGTAAAATATCAACTAGCGAATTATTAAAATTACATGAGATAAGATTTTTACACTATATCTCATTCCGCTATTCATCCGACTGTGAAACAGTAATGAATTCTTTTGCGGCCTTAATAACATCATCGGCAATTTTGCCAGAAATCGGATCATAATGGTCAAAAGAAGTTTCAAAACTTCCTGTTCCACTGGTCAGTGACCTCAGGTCTATTGCATAGCGCAGCAGTTCGGACTGCGGAGCCTGTGCGCGGATTTCTTCAATTCCGCCGCCGATGGGGCTTTGTCCAAGGATTCGTCCGCGTTTTGTAGACAAATCGGACATAATGTCGCCGAGGTACTTGGATTCAACAAGAACTGTCAGATTCATTATAGGTTCAAGAAGAATAGGACCTGCGTTGCGCATTGCATCCCTGAATGCGTTGCGTGCGGCAATCTTGAACGCCATTTCGGAAGAGTCTACCGGATGTTCCTTACCGTCAAGAACAGTAACGCCAACATCTACAACCGGATAACCTGCTGAAACACCGTTTTCCATTGCTTCGCGGACACCTTTTTCTATGCCTGGAATGTAGCCCTTGGAAATTGCACCACCGAATACGGCATTCGTAAATTTAAAGTCTTCGCCGCGTCCAAGCGGTTCAATGGCAAGAACAACACGTCCATACTGTCCGTGTCCGCCTGACTGTTTTTTGTGCGTATATTCCGCCTGAGCCTTGCGCTGGATTGTTTCACGGTAGGCAATGCGCGGAATTGCGGTGTTAATTTCAATCTTTGTTTGGTTCTGAACTTTCTTCAAAAGTATGTTGATATGCAGTTCACCCATTCCTGAAAGAACGTTCTGCTTTGTTTCAACATTGTATTTGTATGAAAGTGTACGGTCTTCAGCTGCGTATTTGCTGAGAAGTTCGCTCATCTTGTCTTCGTCTTTCTTTTCTTTTGCGGAAACCGCCATAGAAAAAATCGGTTCTGGGTGACGCAGACGTCTGAACGGAACTGCGGTCTGAACGGCTGACAGAGTATCGCTTGTTTGCGTAAAGCTCAGTTTTGCGGCAATACCTATGTCACCGGCAGCAAGAGATTTTACTTCTTCCAGTTTTTTACCCAGGCAGCGGTACAATTTACCGATTTTTTCCTTTCTGCCTTCGGCAAGGTTAAATACTTCCGTTTCTGAAGCAAGTGTTCCTGTGATAACTTTGATATAAGAAAGCCGTCCTGAGAACTGGTCGCTCGATGTTTTTACAACCAAGGCCGACATTTGTGCTGAAGGATCAATTTTTACGGAGTCTTCCGCACCGTCCTGATTCATTGTAGTTTCAATCTTGTTTTCTGGACTCGGTGCAATATCCGCAATAAAGTCCAAAAGTGTTTTCATACCGGAAGTTTTGATTGTGCTTCCGCAGAAAACCGGAACAATTCTGTTGTTTTCAAGAGCGATTTTAAGACCTTTTACAATTTCGTCGGGTGTTAGTTCGCCTTCGTCAATGAATTTTACAAGAAGGTCGTCATCGCCTTCGGCTGCCGCACCTGCAAGAATTCCGAGCGCGTTTTTGTATTCATCGTCATATTCCGCGGGAATATCCGTTTCTTTTTCTTTTCCGCCTTCAATTACAACGGCCTTTCCCTTAAGAACATCAATAACACCCTTGTAGTTTGCGCCTATTCCCATCGGAATTGTAACAGGACAGGTTTCTACGCTGAATTTGTCGTGAATATCTTTGCTGATTGCGTTTATATCAGTACGATCTTCTTCGCAACGGTTTATAAATACAATACGCGGCTTGTTTCTGCGGTCAAGTTCGCGCCACAGTTTGATAGTTTCAATTTGTGCTCCGTTTCTTCCGTCAACAAGCATAAGAGCCATTTCAGTTGATCTGAATGCGGAGATTACTTCCCCGACAAAGTCAGAGGATCCAGGAGTATCCCAAATGTTTATGTTTTTATCTTTCCATGTAATATGTGCCAGAGAAGAATAGATAGAAATCTTGTGTTCGGTTTCTTCCGGTGTATAATCACTTACGGTTTTACCGGTTCCGGCTGTTTCTGCCTTTGGAATTGCTCCGGCAGCAAATAATAACTGTTCAAATAAGGTTGTTTTACCTGTTTGCCCATGACCTGAAATTGTAACATTTCTTATTTGATTGGTTGTAAAATCCATGTACTTTACTCCTTATGTAAATATGATAAGTTTGGTTTTGCGGTATTGTCAAGGAAATAATGTTTTAGTATGTTTTGAATATGGAGGAATCCTGTTATGAGCACCGGAACAAAAACAATCTCAGCCCTTGAGCAAAAGCGCAAAGAAGCGGCTGAACTGATTGATAAAATAGAAACCGACATAGGACAACAGCTTTTGACTGCAAAATCGCAGAATGTTGACCAGTCACTGTCAGCTCGCTTTACGGAACTGGCGGGTAACCGGCAAAAGTTGCTGCGGACGGTTTCGGATATTGAAAAAAAACTTGCGCAGATAAAAGACGCTGATGTTTTTGTGAATGAAAAGCAGGATGAGGCTCTCAGACTTGAAAAAGACTTAAAAGAGCAGTTCCTGATTTTGGGAAATTTGATGTACAAAAACTATAATTCATCTTTTCCCGCTGTTTTTGACACTTTTTATGCGGATGCAAAAAAAGAATTTGAGCTTGCGGATTTGTCGGCACAGAGGGTTGAAAACCTGAAAACTGAGATGGAAACCGCATCCTTTGTTGCAAAACTGCGGCTCAGAACAAAATATATTTCCGAAAAGAGACTTTTGGATACACATTCCTCAAAGGCAGACAGAATCCTTGCAAAAGGCGCTGAAACCGCGCTGAGCAACGGAAAGCCAGATTTTGGCAGTGCTGAAACTTTGACCGAACTTGATGAACAGGCGCAAACCTGCGCGGAGTTTCTGTCAAATATAGCTGAAAAAAAAGAAGCTGTTCGCAAAAAGTGCCAAGAACGTTCCGGTTTGATTGATGAGCTTAAAAAAGACGGTGTTTTGGATTTGACCGGCAAAAAACGTATTAGCGAATTAAAAAAGCAAATTCTTGAACTTGAAAAAGAGCAGCGCAAACTCTCGCTTGAAGCCGGCCACAGTTTTGTAAATCTGTACTGCACAAAAGACGGTGTTGATATTATAGAATGTAACGGTATTGCCGGTGATTCCGTGGAACTTGTTAAAAAGGAAAGAATGCGGCTCCTTTCCCTTAACCGGAGAATCAGCATACTGCAAATGGAAGATGCGGTTATCCGTGCGGATTCCAAAATAGAAGATATGAAGAAAAATGTTGTTTCTATGAAAAACCGGATAGCGGATTTGCAGAATCAGATAGAAGAGCTTGAAAAGAATATAGATGCCGCCGAAAACGCCCGCAATGCGGTTATCGGAAAAAAGACAGCACTTGAAAATGAAGAAGCAGCGTTCGTTAAATTGATTGATAAGGATAAATCCGAAAAGTAATGAAGTACGTGTACGAAACGCATCTGCATACCGCCGAGGCAAGTGCCTGCGGTGCCACATACGCAAAAGATTACATACAGGCATACATGAACAAGGGCTATGCCGGTATATTCGTGACCGATCATTTTTTTAACGGCAACTGTGCCGTTCCGGATGATTTGCCCTGGAATGAAAAAGTGCAACTTTACTGTGCCGGTTACGAAAATGCGTTGCGCGCCGCTGAAGGAACAGGCTTTCAGGTATTTTTCGGCATTGAATATAATTTTAACAACGACGAATACCTGCTTTACGGACTGGACAAACAATGGCTCAAGGAAAATCCTCAGATTATGGAACTTTCGCACAGGGAACTTTTTGAACTGGTGGATTCTGTCGGCGGGCTTGTTGTTCAGGCACATCCGTTCCGGCAAAGATCATACATAAAGTCAATAAATCTGCATCCAGAAGCCGTACATGCGGTAGAAGCGTACAATGCTGCCAACAAAGGTGATGAAAACCAAAAAGCTGCGGAGTACGCAGCCAGGAACAATCTGCCTGTAACGAGCGGTTCCGATATGCATAACAAAGACTGGCTTAAAAACGAAAACTTCAAAGCCGGCGGTATAGCATTCGCTACACCGCTCACTTGCGCAAAAGACTTTGTGGAGCGTATCAAAGCCGGCTCCAACTACACCGCCCTCTTTGTCTAATCCCGTTATCGTGCGCTAACGCACGAAAAAACCGTGCGTTCACACTAACACAAGATTTAAAATTTGTGTTAAAGTCTGTATAACTAAAAAAATACAAATACACTGGAAGAACCGGGAAAAAAGTTATGAAAAAGTTGAATTTAAAAAATGTATTTACAGCATTGATTCTTATAATATTTACTATAACACTCGCTTGTTGCGGGGGTGGTGCGGCAGGAGGCGCAGGCGGCGCAAGCCTGCCCGACAGCGAATACACTACACACAATCCCGGCGGCTGGGGCGGAGGCGGCTCATCAGGCGGTGGCTCATCAGGGGCAAACTCCGGCGAAACGAACGTAAGCGTGCAGGGAAGCACGCCGCTTGTTGTTACAGGCTATTCCTACGGCGGACAAACCTATACCAGTGTTGAAGCACTCACGCAGGCCATGACCGCAGGCGGTGCCACAGGCACATTTACCGTTCCTTTTACGGTTGCAGGCGGCGAAACACGCCAGGCGCGCGTAACCTCCACAGCCGAGGGCTTTTCCCTTGAGCACCAGTACAAGGCAACCTGCGTAATTTCCACTTTAGCAAACGGCGACGAGTCAACTCCTGTTATGTATTATGCAAACGACGGCGTAAACGTAACCGCGCTGAACGCCTCAAATACCGCTATAATCGGCTGGAGCGCAAACGGAACAACACATACCGAAAATCCCGTTATGGGTTTGCAGGGTGACATTACGCTCAACGCGGTGTTCGATCTTCCCGCTTGTAAAATAAATGTCAATCCGGGTACAGCTACAGAAACAGGAACTAACAGCGATATATATGAAATTACCAGTCTTACGGACACTTTTACCTTTACTGTTGCTATGGCTGACGATACTTCATTCACGCCAGGAACCAGTGTTACCGCATGGCTGGCGAACGGAACATCCGTAGGAACTCCGGCTATTGCAAAGGCTATAAGTCCTTCTGATGCTGGAATAACCGATTCATCAATTGGTTCTAATGCCGGAACCGCAACTGAATTCAGTGTAACATGTACTTTAACCATACCGGGAGCACCTCAGGCGGTTACAGTGAACAAAGTAATAAGGGTCTTCAAAAAGATTACACTGCCTGGATTCAGCATAACTGTAACAGAACCGTCCTCTGCTGCTGAAGCCGGTACCTATGGTAATCCTTCTGGAACGAGGTATGCGGTGACAAGCCTTACTGACACATTCACTCTCACGGCAGGTTCGAACGTTACGTTCCCGACAGGAACGGTATTCAACTGGACGATAAGCGCGGGCGGCACACCTGTTACAAGAACTGGGCAGACCGTTACGGTTGCTCCGTCTGATCTTGGCACAATATCAACTGTATCCACGTCGCCGACAGAATGGTTGATATCTTGTACAGCAAGCCACGCGGACGGCGCGAATACGCCGAACACTAATAAGAGGGTTTATCTGTATAAAGAGAACCCGCTTAAGATGAACCTTTCACAGGAAACCGGTATATCATGGGTAACTGACAGCACATATAAGATTACGAACATGAATGTTAGATTCCTCTTTAGCGTCACGGAAGAAAACGGCTCGAATATTTCGGATGCCACAGGCTACCAGTGGAAGGTGAACGGAAATACGGCCAGCGGTCAAACGTCATCCACGTTCCAGCCAACAACGAATACTCTTTGTAACATTGCTGGAATAACCACAATCGGCACGAACCAGACGAACGCAACAGAGATAGAAGTCAAGTGCCTTGTTACACGTGCGAGCGGCAGTAGCGTGCCTGTAGTAAAGACGATAAAAGTCTTCCAGCCGGTAACATTGCCGACCTTCAGCATAAGCGTAACAAAACCGAACAGCGCAACCGAAAGCGCAACCGATAAGTATTCGGTGACAAGCCTTACGGACACATTCAGCCTCACGGCTGGATCAGGCGTTACGTTCCCGGACGAAACGACATTCAACTGGACGATTACCGGCTCTTCCGGTCCTATTCAAAAAACAGGTCGGACAATTACAGTAGGCCCGACAGAACCTGTCAGCACGCTGTCAACTAGTTACAATTCTCCGACAAGCTGGAGTATAACATGCGTTGCAGATCACAATGATGCTGCAGCTGATGTAACGGCAACTAAAACAATCTATCTCTACAAGCTGCCGGCCGGAAAAGTAAACGTAGATCCGTCAACCGTTGGCACCGCATACGCAAATGGACTATACGAACTCACGACCCTGACAAACAACATAAAGTTTGAAGCCGGCTATGAGGGTGGCAGTGTCTTCCCTGATGGAACAATATTTGCATGGACTGTAAACGGCTCATCTGTAAGCGGACAAACGGGAGATGTTCTTACAATTGCTCCGTCTGCTCTAGATCTTTATGAAAGCACTATCGGAAGCAGCAATGCAAACGCAACGCCGGTTACTGTTGGTTTTGTTGCAACCAGACCTGACGGCACTATGACCGGAACAACGGAGTTTAAATTCTTTATGCAGCCAACTCTGCCGACGAGCTTTGACGTAACTATAACACCACCGGATACAGCCGGAACTACTACGCCGTATACGGTCTACACGAATACAGACGAATTCACCTTTACGGCAGGCGGGGCAAGCTTCCCGACAGGAACTAAGTTCAACTGGGAAATAACAGGCGGAAGCTTGACCGTTGAAAGAACCAATCAGACCACAACCTCGGTAAGCATTCCGGCTTCGGCTTTCGGCACTATAAGCACAGACAGCGGCAACCCGACCCCGCTGACGGCAGAATGTACAATCGCAAATACTGCCGCAAGCAACTCGCCACAGAGCGCAGAAGAGACAGTTGCTGTTTATAAGTTCACGATTCCGGCATTTACAATAACCTTTACGCCGGCAGATGGCAGTTACGATGCAACACAAAGTGATACAACAGGAACCGTTCCTCTCTATGCGATGACCAATACGACAAGCTCATTCGAGGTTCAGGCAGTACCTACCTCAGGCTCATTCCCTGCCGGAACAAAATTCAGCTGGACTGTAGCAGGATTCAGTTGTAATGGACCAGGTCAAGATGGTGACACCCTTAGCGGCTTAACCTTTGGAGGATTTGGATTAAGCCCCCTGTCAACGTCGAGCGCAACCCCGACGAGCTTCAGCATTGCATGTACCGCGCACGATGACCATAATCCGGCACTGGTAACAAAGAACGCTGATAGCAAAACTGTAAAGGTATACGAGTATGTACCTGTTGTTACTATGAAGACAGGAAACGATATAAACACTGCGCTTAGGGCTCTCGGTGCAAATTCCGGCTCGGATAAAACATTCAGCGCTTCAGCGACCCCTCCTGCTGAAGGAGCTACGGTACAGCTGCTGTCGGACACAGGTTCTCCGGTAGAGGTCGTAGCATGGGCAGACGGGGCAAACATCAAATACTATGCGGCAGGCTACACCGATGCTGGCGTGAAAATTCCGCTTAATGCGGATTGTGCATACATGTTCGATGGCTGTAGTAAACTAATAAATATAGACCTAAGTGGCTTTGATACAAGCAGTGCTACCAACATGAGATATATGTTCAATAGTTGCCAAGGTATGACCAGTATAAATCTGAGCTACTTTGATATAAGCAATGTTACCAATATAATGGGTATGTTCTATTCTTGCAGTCACCTTGAGACAATCTATGTATCCACCTCTGTATCTACAAGCTTTGCAACTACATCAGCTGTGGGTGACAATATGTTTAACAATTGCTACGCGCTCAAAGGTGGCGGCTCACCACAGACAACATATAGCTTAAGTCATACAAATAAAGAGTATGCTCGTATCGATGATCCTGCAAATGGTTTACCGGGCTACTTTACGCTTGCGCCATAGCATTGGTTACCAGGGGGCAGTATGCCGCCGGGGTCACGGGGATGACGGACTATTGCGTAGTCCGGGGTCGCTTGGAGCAGGTATTATAATTCGCAACAACCTTGAGCGACCCCAATTCTCGCGGTTAAATATTGGATTAATTGTAAAATGTACAGCTTTACTTGCATTGTGAGGAACGGGACGCAGGGAAAACGGCAAGAAGGGAGCCCTATGGGAAGTTCTCTTGCCGTTTTCCCGTCGCTGGGTTCCCGTTCCTCTCAGGGATGAAAATAAATGAAAAAGAAACAGAAATATGATATTTCCGGGGTATATATAATCAGATTATAGTGATTTTCAAACTTATCTGTTATAATTAAACACATGGAAATAAATAGAAAAAATGCGTGGTATATTCCTTGTTTATATGG
>DBWK01000109.1:17171-23005 GCA_002308875.1 Treponema sp. UBA1240 | reverse complement strand
TTAGTTGTTTTTGTTGCAAATTATATTGGAGCTAAGATTCCTGTTTCTACGTCAATAAACCGTGAGACGCAAAATTACATTATTTGGCAAAACATTATTGCGCAGCACCGCACAATTGTTTCTGTTATTATCTCTTTCTGCTATATAATTCCTATTTTTTTCTGCTGTCTTTATGCAATAACAATGAATCAAAAAAACTTTCAAAAGCGGTTTATCAATCTGCCTATTGCTTATTCCTCTTTAAGTATAAGCGGCTGGGTTTTTTATTTTTTTGTAGAAATAATCACTCTTCTAATCTCCAAGAAATATTTTGACATTTCCATTAAGAACATATTGATTGTTGGAACTACTTATATGATTCTGGAATGTTCTTTCAGCTTTACGCTTGGATTTTTTGTAATGGAAACCTTGCACCGGAAGATTTTTTTGCCACGCTTTTTTCCTGATGGAAAAATTGCATCTACTCCAGGGCTGATTAAACCTTCCGACTCATTTCTGTTCACAGTCTTTTATATCTCTGTAAGCGTGTTCCCCATATGCTTTATTAGTTTTGCATATATCACCACAATAAGTGCAAACATAAAAGAATCTGATATCAATATACTTATTTTTCTGCTTATAATTTTTATGCTTGATATTGTTATCCTCATCACTTTCGGGCACTACTATTCTTCTCCTTTGAAAAAACTAAAAGAAGGAACTGAAAAAGTAAAAAAAGGCGATTATACAGAACATGTCAAAATTGTAAGCAACGATTCGTTTGGTGAACTTGCCGACACCTTCAACGATATGATTACATCAATCGATATGAACAATAAAAAGCTGCTCGCTGTTCAGAATTCAATTTTAACCGGAATGGCAACGATGGTTGAAAGCCGTGATAATTCAACAGGCGGGCACATTAAACGCACAAGCGACTGCGTAAGAATCTTTGTCAATTATCTAAAGTCAAAGCCTGAATATTCTGAGCTTTCTGAAAAATTTTGTAATGACGTTATAAAGGCTGCTCCGATGCACGATCTTGGGAAAATCGCCGTTCCTGATGCAATTCTTCAAAAACCCGGAAAATTCACTGATGAAGAATATGAAAAAATGAAAATGCATTCCGCCGAAGGAGCGCGGATTGTTGGCGAAGTCTTAAAAGAAGTTGATGATGCAGATTTCAAAAAGCTGGCAATTAATGTTGCGCACTATCATCACGAAAAATGGAATGGTCAGGGCTATCCGGAAAATCTTACCGGCGAGCAGATTCCTTTTGAGGCACGCATAATGGCTTTGGCAGATGTTTTTGATGCCCTTGTAAGCAAACGGTGCTACAAAGAAAGCTTCAGCTTTGATAAAGCTTTTGAAATAATCAGCGAATCTGCCGGAAGCCATTTTGATCCGGCACTGACAAAGCAGTTCATTCTGTGCCGCAGCAAACTTGAAGCTCTTTATTCAACGATTTAAGCCCTGCCAGACGCGAAAATGAAAAATCAGTCATGTGCTTTAAATTGCTTAAACGCCTTAAGATATATACCTTACACACATTAAGATATGTTTCTTACACAAGGTAAGATTCGGGGGCGCTTGATACTGATGCGAAAATTTGTAACAGACTTTAGCGACTCCGTTATCGTGCGCTAACGCACGAAAAAACCGTGCGTTCACACTAACACAGGGTTTTAAATTCGTGCTAAATTCAATTATCTCAAATGGAAAATACAAGGAGAGCCAAATGAGTATTGCAGAATTTGTTGAACAGGAATTGGCCGGTACCGGACAGCTGAATCTTACTCAGCGGCTGCCGGTTTCCGATTATTTGGACGGTAAAAAAACATATAACCTTGAAGTTAGTACAGGTGATGATTCTGAACAATACTACGGGTGGTCTCTTACAAATCCATATTCAAACGGCTTTTGCGCAGTGCATCAAAAACCCGCGTCCATGAACAGCCCAAAAGTAACGCTTGAACCCGCACCGGACACCAAATCCTGTTGTGTTACTGTTGACCCTGACAATCTTTTCAAAACCGCAGGTTCTATAACAGTTTTTGTTTGGACGGCGGATAATAATGACAACGAATCTGCACAAATCTGCGTTTCAGAAATGTACGTTTTCAAAAAATAGTGTAAAATAGGGAATCGGGTAACAATATGAAAAATGACTTTGATGAAAAAAAGAGTCTGGGAAGCAGAGCGCTCAGATTCAGCATAATTGTGCTGGTGGGCGAGGCTATGAACCTGTTGTTCCATTTTTTGCTTGCTGATGCAGCGCATATTGCGCTGTGGTTTGACACAATAGGAACTGTTGCGGTAACGTTCTATGCAGGGCTTGTTCCTGGTGTTGTAGTGGCGGCTTTGTACAATGTTCTGTGTGTTATAATTCTGGCTGTTGCCTCAAAGTCTCCGATATATCCCTGGGATATGATTTACGCCCTGTGTGGCATTGCAATAACCGTTACTACATGGCTTTTTGCGCGTAAAAAGGAAAATTTCCGCATGAGCAGACTCATTACTACGCTCTATCTCGTGCTGATTGCGCTTGTATCGGCGTTTGCATCGAGTGTTGTAGGCGGTATAATCGAAACAGTCAACCGCCTGCATTTTGGCAATCTTGCATACAGTTCTGTGCTTGAACAGTTTGTTCGCGCTTTTCTTGGCGAAAACATCGGGATTCTTGCTTCGTGCATAATCGTGCGCATTCCTGTCACGGTACTTGACCGCCTCATCTGCACTTTTGCGGGATTTGGCATTTATAAGTTGTTCAGCAAGGAAAATCTGTATGCAGAATAATTTGCCTCCAATACCGGCCGACTATCTTGAACACCCCGAAGAAATGTGGCGTATGCTGCATTCCTTTATTTCGTTTTTTACGCTGCTTGGAATTGTATGCTTCCTTGTTCTTGTCTCAGTAATCATTACGCTTATTCTGCTTTTAAAGTCTAAGGCGCGTGAAAAAGAAACCGGCAAGTACATTTATCACGTAATTCAGGCGCAGGAAGAAGAACGCGCACGTATTTCATCTGAACTGCACGACACAATTGCGCAGGATTTGCGGTCGGCACTTTCTTCAACCAAGGATGATGTTACGGCCGGAATAATCCGCAGTTGCATCAGTTCAATCCGGTCGCTGTGCTATAACCTTGCTCCGCCCGACATAGATGTTCAGAATTTGTCTTCTGCAATTCAGGATTTGTGCATAGGATTCCGCGATGAATCAAATCTTGATGTTTCGCTTGCCGTAAGAAACGATGCTTCAGAAATCCTTAATTCGCCTTCGCTGCCCAATGTGCAGAAACTGAATCTTTACCGTATTGTTCAAGAATCGCTTTTTAACGTACAAAAACATGCGCACGCCGAAGAAGTTTCCGTAATCATCAGACGCGGAAAAAAACAGGAATCTCCGGGACTTTACATTCGTATTGTAGATGATGGAATAGGATTTGACGCGGAGCATGTTGCCGCACCCAGTAAAGCGGGTAACTTTGGCATAAGAGGCATGAAGCAGAGAGCAACACTGCTCGGCGGTACACTTTCCGTTCAGTCGGAACAGGATCTTGGCACAACCGTAACGCTCTTTATTCCGATTGCAACATTCATAGGAAAGTAAAAAAGAAAAAAATGGAAGTACGAGTATGAAGAAATCCTTTTTTCTGGTAGAAGACCATTCTTTGATGCGGCAGGGTATCATGACTTACCTTTCTAAAAATGCGGATTTAAAGTGTGCCGGTGTTGCCGGTTCCGCGCAGGAATTTTTTCTTGCAATGTCGCAGTGCGGAATGGACGGAGTGCCCAATGTTCTCATTACCGACCTCAACATAGACGGCAGTATGACCAGTGGAATTCAGCTTATTCAGTCATGCCGCAGAAAATATCCTGAACTTAAAATTGTCGTTTATTCAATGTATGCGGCGGCAAGCGTGGTAAGCACCACGATGAATGCGGGTGCGGACGCTTATGTTTCAAAACTCAGCAGTGAAGAAGAACTTGATACAGCACTTAAACACGTTTTTGACGGCGGTCAGTACATAGATTCGGCAATTTCAGGCAAGCTGGTTGATTATGAACGTTCTCTTTCGCTTTTTACCCAGCGTGAAAAGAAAATACTTAACCTTGTTCTGATGGGAAAACAAAATGCGGAAATTTCGGAAGAATTGGAAATTAACAAGCGTTCGGTAGAAAACCACATCAGCCATATCTACGACAAGACTGGCTTTTCTTCAAGAGAGGACCTTATAGCGCATTACGGCTACAAATAGCTAAACAAAATCAGCGGTTACTTCTCTTATTGCGGTCAGCAGCTCCGACACAGCTTGTTCGGAAGTATCGGCTCCGAACGAAAACCGGATCGCATTTGTTGCGTCATCTTTTGAAACCAGCATTGCTTCAAGCACAGGGCGCGAAAGTTTTTTTGCCGAGCACGCCGAGCCTGTCGAAATTGAAAAGCCTTTTTCAGCCAAAGCACGTACCATTACTTTGCCCGGAATGTTTTCAAAAGCGGTCTGTACAATCCAGGGTGAAAAGTGCTCAGAATCGTCTTTGTTCCTGCTCTCGGGAATAATTTTGCATCCTTTTATCTGTAACAAGTCGCTGATAAAGCCGCTGCACACATTCTTCTGTTTTTCAAGCTTTTGCAGCGATTCAGGCACATTTTCCGAAATTATGTACTTTTCAAGGCACATTGCCATTGCAAGAGCACCGAAGACGTTTTCCGTTCCGGGGCGCAGTCCGTTTTCCTGTTCACCGCCGCGTACAAACGGCTCTATGCGTTTTGCAAGGTACAGGATTCCGATTCCCCGCGGACCGCGTATTTTGTGTGCTGATATTGCAGCGGAATCTATTCCTTTATGGTTGAGTCGGAGCGGTATTTTGCCGGCTGCCTGTACTGCATCAACGTGAAATTTGGGCTTTTTGTGATTTGTATATTTTTTTTGTAATAGTTCGGCAACTTCGTAAACCGGCTGAATTGCCCCTGTTTCGTTGTTTACCGCCATGAGGCAGACAAGCTGCGTATTGTCATCAGTTTTGGAAACAAACTTTTCTGCGGAAACAATGCCGTTTTTTTCGGGCGGTACAAGCGTTACCCTGTAGCCGCAGTTTTCCATCATTTTTGTCTGTTCCCTTATTGCAGGGTGTTCTATTGCGGAAATTACAATTGTGCCGTTATTGTCGCTGTTTCGGTTTTTGGGTTTTTGCAAAAGCGAAAGAATAGGAAAATGGTCGCTTTCCGTACCGCCCGATGTAAAAATGATTGTGTCAGGTGCAACATCAAGCGCCTTTGCGCAGCGTTCCCGTGCCTGTGTAAGGAGTTTTCCGGCGTTTGTGCCGAGTTTGTGCAGACTGGAGGGATTGCCGTAGTTTTCGAGAGTTAGTTTAAGGGCTTCTTCAAGTATTTGTGAATCGGGTGGAGTTGTTGCCGCCCAGTCAAAGTAGTACGAAAAATCAGCGGTTTTTAAAATAGAATCCATGCACGTATTCTAATAAGTATTCTCGTCCATGGCAAGAAAGTCTTCTTTAACTTTTCTTACTCTTTCAAGTTCGCGTTTAATGGTTTTTTCGTAATTCAGACTGCCGTCGCCTATTCTTTCGCGCTCGTCTTCCCATGCCTGAATATCGGTTAAATGCAGAAAATAGAATTTGCCCTGATTGGCTTTTTCTGCCCAGAGCTGTGCTTCGCGCCAGTAATACAAACCTGCGGCATAAGCTGATTCCGCCTTTTCAAGGTCGCGCAGGTATTCTTCTTTCCATGGTGCATCGTAAAAATATGCAACATTTTTGTCGTAGTATCTGCCCAGGCGCATGTGCTGTTCTATGAGCTTGAGGTTTATGTGCATCATAAAAAGATAGCGGTA
>DBWK01000109.1:14897-17107 GCA_002308875.1 Treponema sp. UBA1240 | reverse complement strand
CGAGCCAGTAGATGTTTTCCATTACATCGTCAGGATACTGCTGGTAGTGTATGTGATACAGCTTGTAGTATTCTTCCTTGTATTTTACGAGATATGCGGAGGATGGAAGTGTTAAAACTATTGACAATAATAAAACAAAAGCTATCTTTTTCACTTTTTTATAATCGGCAGTTCACTGATAATACTCCATATTTTTTCCGATACATTTAATATGGAATCTTCCGCATCTATAAATACAATCTGTGTTTTATCCCTGTATTCTTCCATGATGGAAAGATACTGTGCGCGGGTTTTTTGGAGGAATTCTTTTTTTTCGTAGATTTCCGTAACCCCACGGTTATGAATTCTGTTAATTGATATAGAGGGATCCAAATCAAAATAAAAAACGATTTGGGGGAGAGGGAAAGACGCGTTCAGGGCTCTTGGCAGTTCTTTGCCGCATTCGTTGCTTTGATACGCCAGATTTGAAAAAATATAACGGTCGGAAACAACAAGATTTCCTTTTTGGGTCAATTCCAGTATGCCGTTATTGCCGAATAAATGCTCGCACCTGTCTGCGGCAAATAACCGGGCGATTGTGTCCGGATGGAGTTTTATGTCACCTTTTAAGACCTTGCGTAAAAACCTGCCGGTTTCGAGCTCGGTGGGTTCGCATGTAAAATATGCAGGTTTATCGCGTAATTTGTCTTGCAATATTTTTAGTTGTGTTGATGTGCCCGCTCCGTCAATGCCTTCAAAGACGATAAAATTTTGCAGTATCATATTTTTTCCTTATTCGGTTAGTTTGCAAAGGGATATGTAAGGTTCATCGGCATGAAAACAGGATTTCTGAAATATGCACTAATAGCCCTTTGTCTTATTCTACTCCTTTGCTTTGTATTTCTGTTCATACGTCCTGTTTATAATAGAACCGTAGAGCGCATTGAAAATTTTTCTTCGTATATGCTGGACAACATCGGCGAAAAAGCCGGAATCTCAATCGGCTATTCGTCGCTTTCGCCTTCCATTTTTTCGCACATATATATAAAAGATGTAACTGTTGCAAACCGTATGAACGGGCACAAACTTGTCCAGCTCAAGGAAGTGCGCGTTAAGTATAACATATTTGATGTTTTAAAGGGAAATTATGACAAGGCACTAAAGGAAATTTCGTTCAAGGGCGGTGAAATATCATATTCACAGGCGGCGGACGGAGAACTGCTTGAAAAACTGATTTTGCTTTTAAAAAACGAAGACGGACTGGCACAGAAAGACGACAAAAAATTCCTTTTTTCATTCCGTTTGTCGTTGGAAGATATTCGCTTTACCTACTCCGACTCGAATTTAATTGCCGAAATGCTTATAAAAAATGCGGGCTTTCAGTCGGATTTCAGACGTTCGTCCAATAATTTTACTTTGGCAAGTTCAGTTACAATAACACCACTTGCCGGCGGAAAGCTTTCCGCAGTACAAAAGCGTGTTGAAGGCCTTAATTTTGACCTTAACGCGAATGGAACTTACGAATCGGATTTATCCAAAGTTTCGGGACAGATAAACCTGAACAATATCAAAGCGGGTGATTATAACCTTGCAAAGCTCGCTTTTATCGGAAACTTTGACGGAAAGAATGCTTCGTTGCGAATGGTACAAAACCTGCTGCCATTTAACATAAAAACCGACTGGAATGTGGAAAACGGAAAGTTTTTGGCACAGTTGGACGCGGATTCGCTCGATTTGTCCTCGCTTTTCAATTCTTCGCTGTTCACATCCGATGTAAAAAAGCTTAAAGGTTCTTCCTTTTCAGGCACTTACACATTGTCGGCAAATTCAAAAACCGGCGGAATCAGTTATTCCGCCGACGGTTCATTGTCTTTTACCAAGACGATGATGAACGGCGGATTCTTGTCGGAATACAAAGTTTCAGGAACGAACAAAAGCATAGACATAAAAAATCTGCTGGTAAAAACCGGACTTTTTGAAACAACCGCCCAGGTGTCGTGCGACTTTGAAACGCTTAAAACCGGTGGTTTTGTTGATATAAGAAGGGTAAACCTGCCGAACGGAAAGCAGATTTCTGCCCCGATTTATATAGACCCGTTGGACAGGGGTGCTGTTTTTTCAATACCTAAAATTACCTCAGGCGGCGAGGTTGTTGACGGCGGTGTTGTTTCGTTTGTTAAAAACGGAAAAATTGTTGATATTGCGTTTGCTCTGCCCGACGATGGCATAAA
>DBWK01000109.1:11993-14780 GCA_002308875.1 Treponema sp. UBA1240 | reverse complement strand
CAGCAATTTGGAGCCTTATCAATTCTCGGCGGAAGCAAAGTTTTCAACGGATTTTTCTTCCGTTTCCTTTGATTCTCCGTTTGTTTCCGTTATAAATACTTCAAGGGATGACCAGTACATTACGTTCAGCGCATCCGGTGAAGAAAACCTCATTACAATTTCAAATTTGGATACGGAATGGGCGGGACAGAAAATTTCCGGTACTGTTCAGGCTGACATAGGCAAAAAATTTGAAGACATAATTTTTTCTACAAATCTTAAAATCAATGATATTCCCTATTCGCTGGCAGGAACGTTCATTCCCGAAGAATCCCTTTCGCTCACGGGTGATTACGGACTTGAAGTTTTTCTTGACCTTATGGATAAATCGCCTTTTGGCAATCTCTCTTTTTCAGATTTTCCTGTGCGAATCGGCAAAGCCGTTCTCGGCGTGTCGGCGGATGCGGCTTTTTCGTTCTTGTTTGACCCGTTGTGGCGGATTCAGATTTCGCGGCTGGAAGTAAAGGAACTTACAAACTATATTTCTGCAAGACCAAGATTGCTGCTCAAGGGCGGCGCGGACCGCTTTGGTGTTGTTATTGATACAATTTCGTATGCGGACTCGGTTGGTGAGCTTACCGGAAGACTGACGGCAAACTGGGAGCAGTACGAAGAAATGGTTGACGGCTTGACCGCCAGCCTGGAACTGGACAATCTGCTGAGTGAAGAAAGCATCAGGGTTTCTCTTTCGGGTTACAATCCCGATAAAAAAACATACGCCGAAGCATCTTTCAAACAGGATTATTATTTTAT
Source organism: Treponema sp. UBA1240 (assembly GCA_002308875.1). Classification (GTDB taxonomy): domain Bacteria; phylum Spirochaetota; class Spirochaetia; order Treponematales; family Treponemataceae; genus UBA1240. The sequence continues at coordinate 13,988 of DBWK01000109.1, read as the reverse complement.
GCTTGAAAGCGAAATAAATAATTTTCATTTCAGCCATATCCTGTCAAAACAAAATGCTTCGGACAGGATAAACGCTGTGCTCAATGCATCGGGAACGATTGAAGACCCTTTCTGCAGTTTAACTATAGCAGAATCCATGTGTTCCGTTGCCGGATACCCGCTTGAAGTAAACGGCAAGCTGCTGTTTGAAGACCGGATGCTTTCTTCCGATGAGCTTGAAGTGTCGTATCGCGATCAGATTGTAAAAAACGTTGTTATGTCCTTTTGGCCGCAGGATTTTAGAGGTGTTCTTTCGGCAGATTTTTTAGGACAGCTTTTTGTTGACTCTGAAGCTGCTCATTCTTTCAGAATTCCGCTTATTCTCTCACTTGATTCGGAACAGGCGCAAACATCCGGCAGAAAAAAATTTTTGCCGGAAGATTTTTCTGTTACGGCTGAAATTGCAGGCGTAAGTGGTGATTTAATCAACATACCCGACGCGTATACATATACACTCAAAAAAACACAAAACCGCTTTGATTTGACAGGCGGAAAGCAGAATGAGCTTCAGGCGTATTTTATTGATAACGAGCGTTTCAGTCTTTCTCTTGCAGAACCTTCACCGCTAACTTGCTCCGTAAACGGAATTATAAACATAAAACAGAATGCGATAGATTTGTTTTTGCGCGATGTAACGGCTGACCTTTCACGTATGAGGGGAATCCTTACTTATCCTGTTTTTGAAGTTCACGACGGTGTTGCCGTAGGTTCGGGAACTATTTCGGGAAAACTGACCGATCCCGATTTTGACGGTTTATTTACCGTATCCGGTATGGATGTTGCAGTTCCAAAGTATGTGACGGAAGTTATTCATGCACCCCGGATCCCTCTTGTAATAGAGCAGAGTACTTTCAGAATAGAGCCTTTGGTCTTGCAGACCAAAAAAGGAATGGTGCTTTTTGACGCATTCGCCTATTTTGAACGTTGGCGGCTTGATGTACTTTCTATGAACATCCGCACTTTGGATGGAAAAATCGGAGCCCGCTATGATCTGCCGTTCCTTGATGTTACAGGCGATGTAGCCTGTCAGCTGCTGATTGAGCTTACCTTGCATGATATAGATATAAGCGGCAATATTTCTGTAGAAAACGGTTCGGGGGAACTTGCTCTCGGAAAAAGTAAAAAGGATTCCAATCGGAGCTTTTTTGACTCAAAGGTTGACCTGGACATTGAAATCGGTGAACAGACGGAAGTTGTATATCCGTCCAGAAAAAATCCTTTGCTGTGGGGACAGATTACACCCAAAACAAAAATGTCGGTAAAGGTTGATACAATTCTTGATACGTTTGAGTTTAAAGGCGATCTGTCTTTACGCGGCGGAGAAATTCTGTACATAGGCAGAAACTTTTATATCCGCGAAGGACGTATGATTTTTGACGCGAATCAGGACATAGTAGATCCTATTGTTACGCTTAAAGCGGAAATCCGCGAACGGGATGAAAACCGCAATCTTGTAAAAATTATATTGTCCGCGGAAAACCAGTTTTTGAGCCAGCTTTCGCCTACTTTGTCTTCCAGTCCTGCCAAGACGGAAAAGGAATTGATGGAACTTTTAGGGCAGGTAATCTTTGCCGACACGGTTAATTCGGATACGGCACTACAGGAAATGGCTGCCGGACTTATGGACTACGGCGCGCAGGTAACTGTTCTTGAACAGGTTGAAAAGAGGTTGCGTAAATTCCTAAAATTTGATATTTTCTCTATGAGGACGCTTGTCTTGCAAAATACTATGCTTGAAGTTTTGAATGCAAGTAAAACCGGATCCCGTTTTGACATGAGAAGTTTGCTGAATAATACCTCGATGTATGTGGGTAAGTATTTCGGCGATTCATTGTATGCTGATGCCATGTTGCAGTTGGTATATGATGAAACAAAGTTGAACAGGAATAATTCCCTCGGCGGTCTCAGAGTGCAGCCTGAGATTGGATTTGAAATGGCAAGTCCGTTTGTAAACGT
>DBWK01000109.1:7011-11961 GCA_002308875.1 Treponema sp. UBA1240 | reverse complement strand
GATACTTCTGTAACTTTATCATGGAAGTTTCAATTGTGATGATAGGATAGGAGCTGTCATGCGATTTTATAAAAAGTTTTTGTTTGTCTTTATCTGCTTTTTTGTAGTCAGTCTTTATTTTGCCTCCTCACAGGAAGTGTTGGACTGGTATTATTATAAACCAATTAAAAAAATAGAATTCACAGGTCTTAATGCGGTAAAGAAAACAGATTTAAAATCCGTTACAAAAGAATTTATCGGTAAAGGTTTTACTGATGATTTATATTTTGAACTCTTAAACAGGCTCAGTGCGCTTGATTATTTTGATTCAATCGAGCCTGTTGTAACACCGGCTGACGCGAATTATGAATCCGTAATAATAACTTTTTCAGTCGAAGAATATCCGATGATTGAAAAAATTACTTTTACGGGGAACAGGAAAATCCGCCGGACGGAATTGATAGATACGATTACCATAAAAGAAAAAGACATTTTCAGTGAAAACAAACTTGCCAAGGAAGAGCAGACTATTCGTGATCTGTACTTAAAGCGTGGATATACGAATATACGTGTCGGTTCAACCTATGAGTATACGGATAAAGGTGTACAAGTATTCTTTCAGATAAACGAAGGATACGCTACTAAGGTAAAAAAGATTGAATTCCAGGGAAACCAGATTTTTTCTTCAAGAACATTGAAAAACACTTTGTCTATGAAAGAAGCCTCCGCTTTTACAAAGGGCGCGTTTCAGGAATCAATGCTTGAAAAAGACAAACAGTCTCTGCTTCAGTACTATTATAACCGCGGATATGTTGATGCGACCGTTGTTGATATTGTTCAGGATGAAAAGATTGATAATGACGGGAATACCGAATTATATATAACATTTATATTGGATGAAGGTTATCAGTACACTTATGCCGGTCTTGAATTTCAGGGTAACTGGCTGTTTTCATCCAGTTTTCTTGAAAGCAAAGTAAAACTTAAAGTCGGTGATGTATTTAATGCTGCAAAATTCCAGGAAGGCTTTAGTGCAATTTCAAATGTGTATTATGAGAACGGTTATATTTCCACAATGATTCAGCCGATGGAGGCAAAGGATCCCGAACGACGCCAGGTTTCATACATGGTAATCATTCAGGAAGGTTCAAGAAGCCATGTTGAAAACGTTATTGTGCAGGGTAATAAAAAAACAAAAGAATCTGTAATCCGCCGTGAAATACCTTTTGAAGAAGGCGATATTTTTTCAAACGTTAAGTATGTAAACGCTTTCCGAAACCTTATGAATCTCCGTTATTTTTCTTCCGTTATTCCGGAATTATTGCCCGGTTCGGAAGAAGATCTTGTAAACGTTGTTTATACTGTAGAAGATCAGTCAACAACATCTGTCGAATTTGGCCTCACGTTCGCCGGTTTGACGGATCCAAACGCATTCCCCGTTTCTTTATTGGCAAAATGGCAGGACACCAACCTCGCAGGAACGGGGCAGACTATATCGCTTGAAACCGAGCTTTCTCCTGATGCTCAAACATTGGGATTCTCTTATTCCAACTCATGGCTGTTTAATAAACCTATTAATTATTCCGGTTCTATTTCCGGCTCGCGCAAAAAGGAAAAAGAGCTTCAAAAAGTTTTTACTCCGACGGGAATTGATACAACAAACTATTACATGGATGTTCAATCATGGGATATAACGGTTTCCAATTCGCTCGGAAAACGATGGTATCCAGGATCCGTTGTTCTCGGTCTTTCAGGAGGATTGGTAACACAGTTCCTTCGTAACCAGTATGATCCGCATTGTATCCCGGTTGATACAACAATTGCTGATTATAATAGCAATTGGGGACTTATGAATTCGGTATGGACGGCGTTTTCCGCTGACAAGCGCGACCTAAACTACGATCCGTCTAAAGGTTGGTTTGCAAGCCAGCAGCTTTCATGGATAGGTCTTCTACCTACATTTGAACGCCAATTTTATTTAAAGTCGGATACGGTTGGCGAAATTTATAAAACATTAGTGGATGAACCGATGAGCGATACTTGGAATCTCAAAATTGTATTCGCTGGAATTTCCAAGTTTTCTTTTGTAGCACCTTATAAAAACAGAATCGGTAATTCATCGCTGCTTTCCGTTGACGGTATGTTCTCCGCGCGTGGTTGGGATACCGCCTATGCCAACAAGGGCAAGGTTCTGTGGTCAAACAATCTTGAATTGCGAGTTCCTGTAGTACCCAATATTCTTTCTACGGATTTTTTCTTTGATATGGCTGTCGTCAGACCTAACCTCAAGTCAATGTTTTCAACTATGTCTTGGAAGGATGTTTACTTCAGCTTTGGACCGGGGGTCCGTTCTCTTATGCAGCAGCTTCCTTTGAGGGTGATGCTTGCAAATACATTTAAAATTGATAACGGCGGCTTCAGATGGGGCAATGCGGATAACAAGCCCGACTGGAAGGTCGTTCTGTCGTTTAACCTCGTAAATAATTAAGAGGAGTTTTGCTTTGAAAAAAATTATTGTTTTATTGATTTTAGCAGTGATACCTTTTATTGTTTCAGCCCAGCAGATTACAAAATTTGCGGTTGTAGATACGGCACAGGTTTATCGTGCATATTTCAGGGAATCTTCTGCCGTAAGAAATTATGAAGCAAAAAAAGCTGAATTTCAGCAGGAAATAACCGAATTAACGCAGGAACTTAAAAATCTGCAGACAAAAAAAATCGAAGCACAGAACAGGAATGACTCAAGTCAGGTTTTCCGGCTGGAATCCGAAATCAGCAAAAAAGCTACATATTTGACCGAATACACACGGGCAAAGAACATTGAACTTGAAAATCTTGAAAAACGACTTGAAAGTTCCAATGATTTTTATACACTGCTCTATTCGGTAATAGCAAAGATAGCGGAAAGTGACGGCTACAGTATGGTTCTCAGCCTTCAGCAGGCTGATGCGGTTTTATGGTACAGTCCTTCCGTAGATATAACCGAGAAAGTTCTCGCAGCACTTGCAACCGAAAGATAATACACTGCTGTTATGGCTAAATCCGAAAACAGCACTCCGCTAATGCTTCAATACCAAAAGGTAAAATCCCAGTATCCGGGAATAATTTTGTTTTTCCGGCTTGGTGATTTTTACGAAATGTTTGATGATGATGCGATTGAAGTGGCAAAACTGCTGAATCTGACCCTTACTCACAGGGTTGATTCACCAATGTGCGGAATTCCCGCTAAGGCAGTAAAAGTTTATATTGCGCGTCTTTTAAAATACGGCAAAAAAATTGCAATTTGTGAGCAGGTAACAATTCCTACCGGTAAAGGACTTACCGAGCGCAAAGTTGTAGAAGTTATAACGCCGGGAACAACTGTTGAAGAAGACTATCTGGACAGGGGAAAAAACAACTACATTGCTTCGCTGTGCCTTGTAACCGGCAAAAAGCGGACATCCGTGGCGTTTGCCTGCCTTGATGTTTCTACCGCACGCTTTTTTGCGCAAAGTTGGGATGTTTCCGAACTGGAAGACAAGCTGCAATGCGAGCTTGAAAGAACCTGCCCCACGGAGCTTATTCTTCCGCAAACTCTCAAAGAAAACGAACTTGTTCAGAAAATCATTAAAAACCAACCGCAGACAATGATAACCTATTATCCGGACTGGTATTTCAGTACGGATAAATCATTCAAAAAACTTTTGGAACATTTTAATGTTGTCAATCTGCGTTCTTTTTCAGTCAATGAGAATTCACCCGAAATAATTCCCGCAGGTTTCCTTTTGGAATACGCCGAGCAGAATTCTTTCTGCAATCTGTCGCAAATAACAGATTTTTCAATTGTAAACGACAGCGAATATGTTTCCATCGATTCATCTTCGTTAAAAAATCTGGAACTTGTAAGAAACTTGCACGATGGAACAAGCCGGTACACGCTGATAGAAGTAATAAACAAAACTGTTACTCCGATGGGTAACCGTTTGCTGTACAATGTTCTGCTTTCTCCGCTGAAGGATGCTGAAGCTATAAAAAAGCGACAGGAAAAAGTAACGTTTTTTTATGACAGGCAGACGCTTGTTACTCCCCTTCGAAATCTGCTTTCTTCCATTTTTGATTTGGAACGTCTTGCAAGCCGTATCGCTATGGACAAGGCACACGGAAAAGACCTGCTTTGTTTGAGCGGTAGTCTTAAAGCGTATATTGAAATATGCGGGAAAATTCAAAGCTACGATTTGGTTTCGTCAGACACGGCAAAGTCCACTGAAATTGTAAATCTTATTGAAAATGCTATAAACGAAGACCCTTCGACGGTTTTAACCGAGGGCAGGCTCATAAGACGCGGCTGGTCTGAGGAGCTGGATCATTTGCATGATGTTCAGGAGAATTTTACTTCAATTCTTGAAAAATATACCGAAGAAGAAAAACAAAAAACCGGCATTCAGAATTTGAAAGTACGTTATAACCGTATGATAGGTTATTATATGGAAGTAACAAAAAGCAAGCTTTCTTCCGTTCCCTCACATTTTATAAAACGGCAGTCTTTGGTAAACGCAGACAGATACACTACGGATGAATTGTCCAGACTTGAGCAGGAACTCGTTTCCGCATCGGAAAAAATAATTGAACTGGAACGGAAGCTCTTTCTTGAAGTAAGGACAGAATTAAAACAGTATGTAAATTATCTGTTTGTCGTTGCCCGCGAGATTGCGTCGCTTGATGTTACGCTTTCAATGGCTTTGTGCGCATCCGAATACCGCTGGGTATGCCCCGATATTGAAGATTCCGGTTTGTTTTCCATACAGGGTGGTCGCCATCCAATTGTAGAATATCACATGCAGTCCGGCGAATTTGTTCCGAACGGTGTTATACTTAACGAAAAGCCTTTTGCGCTTATAACCGGACCCAACATGGCGGGAAAAAGCACTTTCCTGCGGCAGAACGCGCTTATTACGGTTCTTGCGCAATGCGGTTCTTATGTGCCGGCGGATG
>DBWK01000109.1:4291-6867 GCA_002308875.1 Treponema sp. UBA1240 | reverse complement strand
GAAGACGGGCTTTCAATAGCATGGGCTGTTTCGGAGTATCTGCTTAATGTGATAAAATGCAAAACCTTTTTTGCAACACACTACCATGAGCTTACACGGCTATCGCATCCGGCACTTCAATTGCTTTGCCTTGAAGTTTTGGAAAATGAAGGTGATGTTGTTTTCCTTAAAAAGATAAAAGAAGGCGCGGCGGAAAATTCATACGGACTGCATGTGGCAAAACTTGCCGGAATACCTCAGACAATCGTATCCAGAGCCGAAGAAATAATTCAAACACTGCAGAACAAAGTTTCGCCCACGGAAATAGAAACAAAAACTGAGCCACAGCCTCATAGCTCTGTTAATGCGGAACTGTTTTCCAACGAAGAACTGATCATAGACGACATTATGTCCGTAGAACCCAACGAAATAACACCGCTGCAGGCTCTGCAGATGATTATGAAGTGGAAAAAGCAGCTCAGCTGAGGTATGATACTTGCTTGACAAGCTTTCATATTTTTTGCATATTTATGCAATAAATATGCGTTTCTTTTTGCATAAGAAAAGAGGAATCCAGTGAAAGAGCGACTTTCCCGTCTTAAAGTAATTCGAAAACTCATTAAAACATACAGAATCGAATCCCAGGAAGAACTTTTGGGCTATCTCCAGAAAGAAAACTTTGTGGTAACACAGGCAACCCTTTCGCGCGATTTAAAGCTCCTCAAAGTGGGAAAAATCTCTGACGGGCATAACGGCTACGTTTATACACTGCCGGGCGAAGACGAACGCCAGGAATCCGAACAGTCCGTTGTTCAGGACTTTTTGCGCGGCTATGTTTCCATTGAGTATTCCGGTAATATGGTAGTTATAAAAACCTATTCAGGACATGCTGATGCAGTTTCGCTTGCAGTGGATACACTCGCATTTGACGAAGTTCTCGGAACAATAACCGGACGTGATAACTGTGTTTTTTGCTGTCTGCGCGAGGGCGTGAGCGGCGAAGACTTTTTGGATACCCTTAAACTAAAAATCCCTGAACTGGATATTTAACACATATATTATAGAAGAAAAATACCAAAATTCTACGCAATAGGGGGAAAATATATGCTGAATTGGAATAATACGGATACGCTCGATGCGTACAAAAAAATGCTTTCACTCAAAGGACAGGTAAAGATTAATGAAGTTCTTTCCGCAGAACGTGTAAAGACTTATCAGGGCAAAATGGCTGCCGGTCTTATGTATAATTATGCGGCAAAAGAAGTAAACGAGCAGATTCTTACTGTTCTTCAGCAGCTTGCTGATGAGGCTGAACTTACTGAAAAATTCAAGGCTCTTTACGAGGGCGAAGTAATAAACACAGGAGAAAACCGTAAGGTTCTTCACCATCTTTTGCGCGGACAGCTTGGAAAAGACGTAGTTTTTGAAGGTAAAAACCTGCGCCAGTTTTATGTTGAACAGCAGAAAAAAATCGCCGATTTTGCTGACAAAGTTCATTCCGGCAAAATAACCAATGAAAAAGGAGAAAAGTTTGATACTGTTGTTCAGATTGGTATCGGAGGTTCTGACCTTGGTCCGCGCGCAATGTACCTCGCGCTGGAAGGTTGGGCAAAAAAGAACGGCAAGCTCAAAATGTGCGCCAAGTTCATTTCAAACGTTGACCCCGACGATGCTAGCGCTGTTGTAAAGTCTGTAAACCTTGAAACAACGCTTTTTATCCTTGTTTCAAAAAGCGGTACAACGCAGGAAACACTCGCAAACGAATTGTTTGTAAAGGATTTCCTCAAAAAGGCAAATCTTGATCCTTCAAAGCACATGATTGCCGTAACAAGCGAATCAAGCCCGCTTGCAAACAATCCCGGCTATCTTGCCTCATTCTACATTGACAACTTTATCGGCGGACGCTTTTCTTCAACTTCAGCTGTTGGCGGCGCTGTAATGTCGCTTGCTTTTGAGCCTGGCGTTTTTGCGGAATTCTTGAACGGTGCTGCGGAAACAGACAAGCTTTCAACACAGGCGGATATAAAGAAAAACCCTGCGCTTTTGGATGCCTTAATCGGTGTTTATGAACGCAATGTACAGGATTATCCTGCAACAGCTATTCTTCCGTACAGCCAGGCTTTGAGCAGATTCCCCGCTCACTTGCAGCAGGCGGACATGGAATCAAACGGCAAGCAGGTGAACCGCTTTGGAAAGCCTGTCGCATACAAAACAGGTCCGGTAATTTTCGGTGAGCCCGGCACAAACGGTCAGCATTCCTTTTACCAGCTGCTGCATCAGGGCACTGATATTATTCCGTTGCAGTTCATTGGTTTTTCAGACAGCCAGAGCGGCGAAGACATTGTTGTTGATGGTTCTACCAGCCAGAAAAAACTCTGCGCAAACCTTTCGGCACAGATTGTTGCTTTTGCATGCGGCAAATCGGACGAAAACCCTAACAAAAACTTCCCGGGCGGCAGACCTTCAAGCCTCATATACGGCAAATCACTTACGCCAAAAACACTCGGTGCTTTGCTTGCACACTATGAAAACAAAATTATGTTCCAGGGCTTTGTATGGAATTTGAACAGCTTTGATCAGGAAGGTGTTCAGCTGGG
>DBWK01000109.1:0-4213 GCA_002308875.1 Treponema sp. UBA1240 | reverse complement strand
CGTTTCCGTATTTGATGCGGAAACTCATAAAAAAAGAGCCGGAAGCTTATGCTGTCCGGCTTTTTTTGTTACTGCATTATGTCCACAAGGGTTGCTGTATTCATTTGGGTTGCGTAAATGCTCTGGTTACCCGAATACGGATTTTTCATCTGCGCAAGCTTGTTTCTTATCATTACAATGTTGCTCTTAAGCAGCTCTCTGTTTTTTCTGTTCTGCTCAAGAACCTGCTCCTGAATATGGGTCAGGTCAGCCTGAATTTTAGGAATGTACTCTTCTTCACCGTGATAAACACTTCTGTAAAGATCTTCCATAGGTTTAATGACACGCTGCAGATTTGAAATGTTAAATACAATCTGCTGTTCCAGTTCAGCCTGCGCAGTCAGCGCAGAAACGTTTTCATCGCGGATGCTTGTTTCCTGTTTTTCCAGCACTTCCAAATATTCTCTGAATTTGGCACGCTGTTGTTCCAGTAATTGACGGAGCCGGCGTAGTATTGCTGTCCGTTCCTCAATTTCAGTTTCTGAGAGTAATAACTCCGCCATTATGCACCACCTTAGCCGGTAATATTCACACCGTTTGAAACTGTATCGCGGATTTCTGCTGCGGCCGCTGAATTAATAACCTGAGCCCAGGTCATTCTGAGCTGTGTCATCATTTCTTTTACAAAAATGATTTTTTCTGTTTTGCGGCTAACGTTGGCATCCAACAGTTCCTGATTAAAATACATATATAAATTCAAAAGATTTTTTGCAATTTCACCACCGGCTTCCATATCAAGAGATACTGTAAGTTCGGTGATAACTTCCTGAGCTTTCAGAATACTGTTGTTGAATTTTTCAATATTCTGCGGCTCAATCTGATTGTCTACAGTAAATTTTTCCAAAGCTGCTGCAAGCTGACGAATACATTCATCATAAAGCATTATGATAAGTTTGCCCTGACTTGCTGTTTTAACGCTTGTTTCACGATATGCTGTGTAAGCTGCCTGATTGTAACCCACCTTGTACCCCCAAAAAAATAGGATTCATCAGTTCATTTATCGGACACCTATTTTTGGACTTTAGCTTTTTTTATAAAAAAAATTGCTTTTATGTCGACTATCAGCGATTTATTGTGTATATTCTTCTATATACGTATGAGGTGTTCAATGAGTGACGAAAAAAACGACAACGATAAAAAGAAAAAAGATAACGATCCCTATGATTTTTTCAAATTAGTTACAGATTCAGATAAAACCCCGAAAGACGGCAAAAAGCCTAAAGTCCCGCTTTGGCTGATTCTCATTATTGGTTTTTCAGCAATTATTTTTATAAACTTGTTTTTTTCATCCCGGCCTGATACTACAATTTCATTTTCTGAATTTAAACAGCTTATAAATGATGGCAAAATTGTCCGCGTTGAACTTGGACAGAATTATTTTACAGGTTACGGTTCAAACGCCGTAGCGCAGACTTACTCAAAGAATGATACGCTTTCAAATCTTCTTATGGCTTCCGGTTCGGTTGAAAAGTATCAGACGGCTGCAATTCTTACGGAAGATTTTCTCAAACTTCTTGATGAAAAGGGTGTAGATTATAAAGCTGTTGTTAAACAGAACAGTATTCTGCTTGAAATACTCCTTAACTGGATAGTTCCATTCGGTTTAATCTTTCTTATGTACCGCTTTTTGTTCCGCAGAATGGGCGGCGGTATAGGCGGTGGAATGGGAATATTTTCTGCCGGTCAGAGCAGGGCAACTGCCGTTGAAGAAGGTAAGGTAACAACACGCTTTAAGGATGTTGCCGGTGTTGATGAGGCAAAGGAAGAACTTGTAGAAGTTGTTGACTTCTTAAAGTCGCCAAAAAAATACACTGATATAGGCGGACGCATTCCTAAAGGTGTCCTTCTTGTAGGACCGCCTGGAACGGGTAAAACCCTGCTTGCAAGAGCCGTTGCGGGTGAGGCTGGTGTTCCGTTTTTTCGCATATCCGGTTCAGACTTTGTAGAAATGTTTGTCGGTGTTGGCGCAAGCCGTGTCCGCGATTTGTTCCGCCAGGCGCGCGAAAAAGCACCGTGTATTATCTTTATTGATGAGCTTGACGCAATCGGAAAAAGCCGTGTAAACGGTTTTGGAGGCGGAAACGACGAGCGCGAGCAGACTCTTAACCAGCTTTTGGTTGAGATGGACGGTTTTGATAATGAAAAAGGACTTATTTTGCTTGCCGCTACAAACCGTCCCGATGTTCTTGATCCCGCACTTTTGCGCCCGGGTCGTTTTGACCGTCAGGTTGTTGTAGATCCTCCTGATTTTCCAGGCCGCAAGGCAATACTGGAAATACATGCCAAGAACGTTAAGATTGGCTCTGACGTTGATTTTGATTCAATTGCGCACGCAACAAGCGGTTTTTCAGGGGCGGATTTGGCTAATGTTGTTAACGAAGCCGCCCTGCTTGCTGTTCGTGGAGGGCGCAAGCTCGTAAGTATGGCTGATTTTGACGAAGCCGTTGAAAAAACAATTGCCGGTTTGCAAAAAAAGAGCCGCGTTGTACGCGAAAACGAACGCAAGGTAATTGCCTGGCACGAAACAGGCCACGCTCTTGCAGCTGCTTTTACGCAGGGTACGGACAAGGTTCACAAAATATCGATTATTCCGCGTGGTTCCCATGCGCTCGGCTATACGCTTCAGCGACCGGATGAAGACCGCTTTTTATATACTGAAAAAGATTTGATAAACGAAATAGATACGCTTTTAGGCGGACGTGCCGCTGAAAAAATCGTTTTCGGCGAAATTTCAACAGGTGCGGCAAACGACTTGCAGCGTGCAACGGATATTGCCCGCAAAATGCTGACTGACTACGGCATGAGCGAAAAGTTCAAGAACGTGGTTCTCTCACAGCGCGGTTCCGGCTATGCAGGCGGAGAACCTCAGCTTGTACGTGAGTATTCGGAATCCACACAGACTTACATTGACGAACAGCTCGCACTGATGATGGAAAAACGCTTTAAGGTTGTAACGGAACTGCTTTCGAGCAAGCGTACCGTAATGGACTACATCGCAAACCGCCTCTTGGAAAAAGAAGTTATTGATCAGGACGAGTTCGCGGAGATTATAAAAGCCGAATCCGACTTGCAGAAAAAAGAGGAAACATTGCAGTGAGAGATACGGATGTGGTTGTCATGAAAACCGTACGTATATTTTTCATTATTTGTTTGCTTTTTAGCTGTGCCGTTTTTCTCGCCGCGCAAAATTCCGGTCTGACTATGCCTTCGGTAAGTGCGCCGCAAATGCCTTCAGTTTCTGATTTCCCGCAGGTTTCATCTTCCTCATCTCCGCAAACAGCTGCAGCTGCGCAAACTACTGCAGCAACTGCTGACACAGGCAGAAAAAAGATAACAGCTGCAAACCTCGCAACACTTTCGGCCTCGCTGCTTTCCGGTACAAATACCACAAATTCTTCCAGTGATTTAATCTCATCATTACTCGGAAACACAACACAACAGAGCCTTTCCGGTACAAATACCGCTACAAACGTTATCCTGGAACAAATTCTTGAAAAACTCGACAAGCTGGATAATCTTGCCCCTGCTGTTACAGATTCACGGACTGAGACTGCCGCTGAAAAAACTCAGCCTGTAAAGCAGACAGGTGCAAAAATTCTGCGCTGTTCCGCAAACGGCTACAACATTCTTGAAACATGCAGAACTGTTTTTTCTTCTTCCAAATCCGCTGACGGCAGCTTTTTAATCACAGGTGACAGAAAATATCTTTCAAACTACAAAACACGCGACGAAACGTTCTACTTTTTTTTTCGCCGGCTTTCTCCCGATACATACGAACTAGCTGCTTCGGTCCTTCAGGATTATGAAAACACATACTCGTTCATGTACCAGCTGAGCAAAAAAACACCGTTAAAAGTGAACGTTGTCGGCAATTTAATCTCGCTCAAAATATCCGAACCCGACTGGAAATTTGATTTGCTGATTGACATTGCGGACCTAAAATGAAATCAAGAAAAGCCGTTATTCTGCCGATATTTAAGGCACAAATGAAAAATCTTGTACGCATTTTATATCTTTTTGTTCCTGCAGTGATTCTTTCAATGCTGCTGATTTTGTCTAATGTGCAGACTTTGTTTGCTTCATCTTCAAAAGACATTCTTGTGCAGAATGAGTTTATAGAACTTGAAGAAAATCTGGAGCACTTTGCCGTTAAGGGCGATATGCAGGGGCCGTT
>DBWK01000141.1:3171-7002 GCA_002308875.1 Treponema sp. UBA1240 | reverse complement strand
GAAGCAATGCCGTCGCTCGTTTCGGGCATTACGCTCACGATTATCAACTTAATAGGCTATTCGGCAATGGCCGGTGCAATCGGCGGCGGTGGTCTTGGCGACCTGGCAATCCGCTACGGGTATCAGCGATTCCGCACGGATATAATGATTGCGGCAGTAGTTGTAATTCTTGTGCTTGTAGAAGTCATTCAGTTTATAGGAACAAAAATAAGTTCCGGACTGCTTGCAAAAAGATAGGCTAAAAATTCAGGGTAACTATAAGGCTGCCCTGGGGTTTTATTATATGTATTTTTATTCGGAGGTAAAAGAATGAAAAGAGTATTTGCAGTTGTTGTTGCGGTATTGCTTTGCGCAACTGTTTTTGCAAAAGGAAAAAAAGATGCAGGTTCTGTACTGACTGTTGGTGCAACACCGGAACCACACGCAGAAATGCTTAATCTCGTAAAGGATGATCTTGCAAAGCAGGGAATCACATTAAAGGTTGTTGAATTTACAGATTATGTAACACCTAACGAAGCACTTGAATCAGGTCAGATTGACGCTAACTTCTTCCAGCACATTCCATACATGGATTCTTTCAACAAAGAAAAGGGTTATCATTTGGTAAACGCCGGCGGAATCCACGTTGAACCTGTTGCTTTGTATTCAAAGAAGATTTCAAAACTTTCTGCTCTTGCAGACGGTGCTACAATCGCAATTCCTAACGATCCTACAAACGAAGGACGCGCACTGCTGCTTCTTCAGTCAGCAGGATTGATTACATTGAAGGCTTCTGCCGGAATCACAGCAACTCCGCTTGATATTGAATCAAACTCAAAGAAACTCAAGTTCCGCGAGATTGAAGCAGCTTCTCTTCCTCGTATTCTTAACGATGTTGACGCAGCTGTTATCAACGGAAACTATGCAATTCCTGCCGGTTTGAGCGCAACAAAAGACGGACTTATTGTTGAAGGTAAGGATTCTCCTTATGTAAACATCATCTCCGTAAAAGCCGGAAACGAAAACAAATCTGCTGTTAAGGCACTTGTAAAAGCTCTCCAGAGCCAGAAAATCAAAGACTTTGTTTCATCACGCTATCCTGACGGCGAAGTTGTAATCGTTTTCTAATAATGCTGTTGCACGGCTTGTCCGTGTAATCTAAAAAGGTTGCCTGAGAAGTTTCTTGGGCAACTTTTTTTATATGTCCGCGGAAAAAATGAAAGAACTTATCGACAAGCTTGAAAAAGATTCAATACTCACAAAAGATGAATTCATCAGTCTGATACAAAACCACAGCGATGAAGACGAACTTTATGCCGCACAAAAGGCGCGCCAAATAGCTGATAACATCTACAGCAAAGAGATTTTTATCCGCGGTTTAATTGAATTTACAAATTATTGCCGGAACGACTGCTATTACTGCGGAATTCAGCGCAGCAACAAGTGTGCCGAGCGTTACCGACTTTCAAAAGAACAAATCCTTTTGTGCTGCGGGCAGGGGTATGAGCTTGGCTACCGCACGTTTGTGCTGCAGGGCGGCGAAGACCCGTTCTATTCAGATGAAGCAATTGAAGACATTGTTAAAAGCATCAAGAGCCGGTTCCCGGATTGTGCAGTTACGCTCTCAATCGGCGAAAAAGAATACGAAAGCTACAAACGCTTTTTTGATGCAGGTGCCGACAGATACCTGCTGCGCCACGAAACGGCAAACGATGAACATTATAAAAAGCTTCATCCGGCGGAGCTTTCGCTTGAACACAGAAAAAAATGCCTTTATCAGCTAAAAGAAATCGGCTATCAGGTTGGCTGCGGTTTTATGGTTGGCAGCCCGTTTCAGACACCGGAAACTCTTGCCGAAGATTTTTTGTTTATTCACAACTTAAAGCCTCAGATGGTCGGCATCGGACCGTTTATTCCACATGAAAAGACGCGCTTTGCAAACGAAAAAGCCGGAACATTAAAGCAGACGCTGTTTTTGCTCAGTCTGTTAAGGATAATGGAAAAGAATGTGCTGCTGCCTGCCACGACCGCGCTTGCAACGATTGATCCTGCAGGAAGAGAGCAGGGCATATTGGCCGGTGCAAATGTAGTGATGCCAAACCTTTCGCCTGTTGACGTTAGGTCAAAGTACACTCTCTACAACGGCAAAGTTTGTACAGGCGAAGAAGCCGCCGAATGCCGGTTCTGCCTTGAACGGCGCATTGAATCTATAGGTTATCATGTTGTTGTAAGTCGCGGCGACTACAAGCCTGTGTAAGCAAAGAATATTGACCTGTCTGTTTTTATTCTGCTATATTTTTTATGTTATGGCAGACTTAAAACAAGAAAGCAGGGATTTGATTGCATTTGCCCTGAATGAATTCAAAAAAATAAAAAACATTGAAACAGCGGATATTGATTCTGCTTCCGTTACCGCGGAAACGCCTCCCAAGCCCGAAATGGGGGATGTGGGCTTTCCTATGTTTGCTTTTGCAAAGCAGTTCCGTATGGCTCCGCCTGTTATTGCTTCCGAAGTACTGAAAATATTGGATGCAAATCCTGAAAAGACCGGTTCTGTAGGTGAGTTTTTTACTGTAGGACCGTATGTTAATGTGAAGCTTAAAAAAGAAAACGTAGCCGGTAAGATACTTGAAAATATTTGTTCACAAAAAGAAGAATACGGAACGCTGAACGAAGCGGGACAAAAGTATTTGCAGAATCTCCGTGTAATGATTGAATTTTCAAGCCCAAATACAAACAAGCCTCTTCATCTCGGTCATCTGCGCAACGACGCGCTCGGTGAATCCGTTTCGCGCATTCTTAAAGCCGCCGGTGCCGATGTGTTCAAGGTAAACATAATAAACAACCGCGGTGTTCATATCTGCAAGTCTATGCTTGCCTATAAGCTTTTCCACGAAGCAAACGGCGATACGCCGGAAAAACTCGGAATGAAAGGCGACCATTTTGTAGGTCAGTGCTATGTGGAATTTGACAAGTATTTGAAAGGCGAAAAAGATAAGCCCGAAACCGCTCATCCCGAAGCTGCCAAACAGGCGGAAGAAATGCTCGTAAAATGGGAAGCCGGTGACCCCGAAGTTCACAAGCTTTGGAAAACAATGAACGGCTGGACTTTTGACGGAATCAGGGCTACTTACAACCGTACCGGCGTATCGTTTGACAAGTTCTATTATGAAAGCGACACCTATCTGCTCGGAAAAGAAATTATTGCCAAAGGTCTTGAAAAGGGGCTGTTCTTTAAGGCAGAAGACGGTTCTGTTTGCGTAGATGTTACGGAAGCTGTAGGAAAAAGCAAGGAAGGCGGAAACCAGCTCAAGGTTCTGCTCCGCAAGGACGGAACTTCCGTTTATATAACGCAGGACATAGGAACTGCCGTAAGCAGACACAATGACTGGGATTTTAACCAGATGGTTTATGTTGTTGGCAGTGAGCAGCAGTACCATTTTAAGGTTTTGTTCTATATTCTTAAAAAGCTTGGTTATTCCTGGGCTGAAAAGCTGTTCCACCTGTCATACGGAATGGTTAATCTGCCTGAGGGTAGAATGAAAAGCCGCGAAGGAACGGTTGTTGATGCTGATGATTTGATTGACAAGCTCCGTGATGATGTTCTGGAAGAAATTACCGCAAAAGGCAGGGAATCCGCTGTTGGCGATTCCGCCGCCGTTGCCGAAAAAATTGCGCTTGGTGCTCTGCATTATTTTCTTTTACAGGCAACACCTACAAAAGATATGCTCTTTAATCCCAAAGAATCGCTTTCGTTCAACGGAAATACCGGTCCATACCTGCAGTACATGGGGGCGCGTATCTGTTCCATTCTGCGCAAGGCGGAAGAAACCGGTACACAGATTTTGGACA
>DBWK01000141.1:1408-2991 GCA_002308875.1 Treponema sp. UBA1240 | reverse complement strand
GTAAGCTGTGTAAAGACAGTTCTTAAAAACGGTATGGAGTTAGTGCTTATTCCGTTTATGGAAACAATGTAAAATTGCGCCTGACTATTGACCAAACAGGCAAAAACATAGTATAAAATTATACTATTGTTTATAACATATCTTCGGTATTTTCCCCGTTAGTATACTGAAGTGAATAAATATGAAATTTAGAGGTAGAATATGTACGCATTGGTTGAGTACAAAGGAAAACAGTATAAGGCAGAAAAAGGCGCAATGATTCAGGTTGACAAGCTTGATGTTGAAGCCGGTCAGACAGTTACTATCGATACAGTTGTTTTTGTAAACAACGACGGAAAAGTAAGTGTTGGAACTCCTTATGTTAAGGGTGCAAAAGTAGTTGTTAAGGTAGAAGATACTTTCAAAGATAAAAAAGTAATTGTATACAAATACAAGAGCAAGAAAGATTATCACAGAACAATCGGACACCGTCAGCAGTATACTAATGTTCGTGTTGAGGACATTGTAGTAGCATAACAATGATAAACGTGGAGTTAAGCCGCTGTACCGATGGTACACTGGTTTCTTGCGTGGCAAGGGGGCATTCGACGCTTGCCGCAAAAGGCTCTGATATTGTTTGTGCTATGGTAACGGCGATTTTACGGACAAGTGCGACCGTTTTGGCGGACGAAGCCGAAGATTGCCTTGCAGTCAAAGCTCCTGAGGCTGGCTATTTGGAGTTCAGTCTTTTGGATAAAGATGCTTTTAATAAGGAGCATCTGGTTTGTGCGGCAGATTTTATTCAGAGAGGTCTGGAGCTTATTTCGGAAGAATATCCTGAACAGCTGCACTTACTTGTTAAAACGATAGAATAAGTTATAACGGAGGCATAAAAAATGGGACGCAAAAAGGGCGGTAGCGGTGCTAAAAACGGTCGCGATTCAAATCCGAAATATCTTGGTGTAAAAGCTTACGGCGGAACAGTTATTACGGCAGGTTCCATAATCGTTCGTCAGCGCGGTACAAAAATCCATCCCGGCAACAATGTTGGAAAAGGCAAAGACGATACATTGTTTGCAACAGCTGATGGAAAAGTTGTATTCCATGAAAGAAAAGGAAGAAAACTTGCTTCTGTAGAGCCGGTTAAGGCTTAATCAGAACAGTAATCTTTACTGAGATACCCGGATTTAGGCACAAATTTGCTTATACCGGGTTTTTTTTTAAAGGTTGACTAAAGTGATAAAATTTGCAGACGAAGCAACAATCGAAGTCAGTTCCGGCAAGGGCGGCAACGGCTGTGTGGCGTTCCGGCGCGAAAAATTTGTTCCGCTGGGAGGTCCTGCCGGCGGCGACGGTGGTCGAGGCGGAGATGTTGTATTTCAGATAAAGAACAATTTACGTACTCTTGCGCATTTGCGCTACAAACAGCATTTTAAGGCAAAGAACGGCTGTGACGGTGAGGGCAGCAACCGATTCGGCAAAGACGGCGAGGATGTGGTTATTCCGTTGCCGCCGGGTTCGGTAATAAAAGACGCAGAAACCGGAGAAGTGATAAAAGAATTCGTAACACAAAGCGAATCTGAACGTTTTGTATTCCTTGAAGG
>DBWK01000141.1:0-1337 GCA_002308875.1 Treponema sp. UBA1240 | reverse complement strand
GAAACGCGGACTTTGCTCATTGAACTGAATATTATGGCTGATATTGGGCTTGTAGGTTTTCCGAATGCCGGCAAGTCTTCGCTTCTGGACTTTTTTACGAATGCGAGACCTAAAATTGCGCCTTATCCGTTTACTACAAAAATTCCTAACCTGGGTGTTCTGCATGTGGATCAGGAACGCGATATAATTATTGCGGATATTCCCGGCATTATTGAAGGTGCTTCCGACGGTGCAGGTTTGGGAATCCGCTTCCTTAAGCACATATCAAGAACGGCTGGGCTGCTTTATATAATAGATGTTTCTGACGACAATTGTTTTTCCGTTTTCCAAACTCTTTCTTCCGAGCTTAAGCAGTTTTCGGGTGAGTTGGCAAAAAAACCGTTTGCCGTTGTTTGTAACAAGCTGGATGTTGAGGGCGCGCAGGAACGTTTTGAAACAATACGCAAATCCCTGCCCGATGTTACGGTTCTCGGAATGTCGGTGTATAACAGACAGGGAATGGATGAAGTGCGCAAAACGATTATAACACTTGCGGATACGGTAAAGAATACGAAACCTGCCGTAACGTCAAAAAAGAAAAAAACGGTGAGTGCTTTTATGGCGGAACGTTCCGTATGTGATACGGATGAGATTCAGTATCCGGGGCAGGAACAGTAATGAGAATCGCAATGCTGGGCGGCTCTTTTAATCCAATCCACATAGGACATTGTGCGTTGGCGGATGAAGTTCGGCTGCGTCTGAATTATGACAAGATTATTTTTGTTCCGGCGCATATTTCTCCTTTTAAACAGGACGTAAAACCGGCTGACGATTTTCACCGAATCAGAATGTTAAAAGCAGTAGTCCGGCAGAACAAAGCGTTTGATTATGATTTGTGCGAGATAAAGCGCGGTGGTGTTTCCTACACAATTGACACGCTCCATTATTTAACCGAAAAGTATTCTGGAAAAATTGAAGGCAGAATAGGTCTTATAATCGGTGATGATTTGGTTGAAGGTTTTGACAGGTGGCATAATGCTGAAGAAATTTCTGAGACTGCGGATTTGATTCTTGCGCGGAGACAAAGTGAATCAGGAGTTGATTTTGCGTATCCGCACAAAACCGTGCAGAACAGTATTGTGACAGTTTCTTCTTCTGAAATCAGGCAAAAAATCAAAAGCGGTGAAAGCTTTCGTTATCTTGTGCCTTTTTCAGTTTACCGATATATTACAAAAAGACACTTGTATGGATTTGACAGACAGACTGATGCGGGAAAAGATTGAAGAAATAAAAAATTATGCTGAACAGGTTTTAAAACAGCCGCGTTTTGAACATTCCGTGAGAACAGCGGAAACCTG
>DBWK01000069.1 GCA_002308875.1 Treponema sp. UBA1240 | reverse complement strand
CGGAATACTATTCCTTTGCTCTGGAGCCAGGCTTTGAGTTTAACGTAGTTTTCGATAATGCCGTTGTGAACTATGGCGATTGTGCCGCTTACGTTTGTGTGCGGATGCGCGTTTATGTCGCTAGGTTCGCCGTGCGTAGCCCAGCGTGTGTGTCCTATTCCGATTGAACCGGCGATAACTTCGTCGGCAATGCGTTTTTCAAGAAACTTGAGTGCGCCTTTTACCTTGCGCACAATAATATCTTCGTCCGACAGAATGGCGATTCCCGCGCTGTCGTATCCGCGGTACTCCAGCTTTTTAAGTGCGTTTACAAGCACCGGAGTAGCGTTCTTTTCGCCTACGTATCCTACAATTCCACACATAATATGACCTCAAAGATTTTTTATAGTACCTTGCAGGATAATTTTTGGTCAATAGGCATATAGAAACATATAGAAACATATAGAAACAACAAATTAAATTTTCTTTGCAAGTGAACAAAAAAGCCGGGTTGGCGGGCTTCTTAAATCGGCTGAACAACACGGCTTATTAATAATAAAAAAATAGTTTGGTTGTTAACTACTTATTCGTTACGGCTCCAATCAGTCCTACGATCCAACCGGCAATAATCATGTAAAGACCTGCAGCCATATATTTGAGGTTGAATTTTCCAAGAGCCCTTGTAATATTATTGTCATTGTATTTGACAAAGAAAATCAATCCACCCACAATACTTACGATAATGCAGATGAGTCTGAGCATGCTTGTAGATTTTCCTGCATTTACAAAGCATAAAACAGCACCAATTGCAGCGCCGAAGAAAATCATCAGAGCAGCAATAGAACTCCAGCCAAAGTTTTTGTCAAAATGAATAAAATTCCATCCGTTTGCGGATACCTTTAATAATTTTCCGCTGAAGAGAGGAAGACAAAAACCAACTGCTACCAGAAGCACGCCGATTAAATAGATGAGAGGTAGACTATTCTTTTTACCCATAAGAAATACTCCTTACCGCTTTTTATGCGGTTCTGTAATTATAACACACTATTCTGAAAAAACAACATTTTGGTGGATGACCAACATTACAGCATACTTGCAATTTCCTTAACATTTTCAGATGCGTTGGAAATATTTGTTGTACTCTGCGAAAAGCTTTCGATTCCCTGCGCAATCTGCTGCAAAGTGATAAAAATCTGTTCGCTTGCGCTTGTAAGCTGGTTTACGTTATCCAAAATTTCGTGTGAACTTGAGGCCGTTGCTTTTGACGATTCCATAATGCTTTCAAAGCCGCTTTCAAGAGAACGTGCGCTTTCGCAGCCGGAATCAATCTGTGCTGTACCTTTTTCGCTGTCCAAAATAAGGGCATCGGAAGCTTTTTGGATTTCCGTAATTATCTCACGGATTTCCTTGATGCTATCTATGATGTTGTCTGAAAGTCGGCGGACTTCTGTCGCAACAATGTGGAAATTCTTTCCTGCTTCACCTGCACTTGAAGCTTCGAGCTCCGCGTTGAATGCAATGATTTTAGTCTGGTCTGCAACATTGTTAATGATGCTTACGATATCCCAAATGCCTTTGATTTTGTTGCTCAATTCTTTTATTCCATCTATCGTAAGAACGTTTGTGTTCTTGATGTTCAAAAGTTCCTGCACATTGTTCTGTAAAGCTTCGCTGCCTGAAACTACAGCGTCACGCGACTTTTCTGCAAGACTTGTAACCTGCTTGATTTTTTCGCCAATGTTGTTTGCAAGCTCGGTAGAGTCGTGCATAGTGGCAACAATTTCTTTTACGGCTGCAGTCTGATTCTGGCTGTTTTCCGCATTCTGCTTTGTTGCGTCGGCAAGATTCTGCGTTTCTGCCAGCAGGTTTTTGCTTATATTTTTTTCGTTTTTCTGAATTGTCTTAGTGATTACCTTGAAAACAATAAAAAACTCAACAAGGCTTGTTACCCAGCCAATCAAACAATAAATGAGAAATGTATTATAACCGTCTGTTCTGGAATTAAGAATAATGCCGTAAGGAACGGTCATCATGTTTATTATGGATGCATCAACAGAAGCCCACATAGCCACATTCTGTACACGTGAAAGGTTTTCGCTGAGCTTCATGCCAATCTGCCGCATCTGACCTGCCATGTATATTCTCTTTACTAAAACATAGTTTACGGTATAACACATAAAGCCTGTGGCAACAGACTGCATTTCAATCAAGGTAAATGTTATCGGATTGAAAGGTGCAAGCCCTTTTGCAGAAGAAATAATTGCAGTAGACCCTGCTCCTATAAGAAACCCGACAGCGTTTGCAACTATGATTATGATATCATAATTTCGGTAAGCTTTTGTACAATAATCAAAATCCCTTTGAGTTAGTGCATCAGGATTTGCTTTCCCTTTTGCTATGATTTTGTCAAACTCTGTTAAGAGCGGCCACTGAAAGAGTGAGCAGATTACAATAAGACCAAGAGTAATAAAGAATGTGGGAGCAAAGCCGAGAATTATTTCTGCAGGTTTTTCATAAATAAAACCATAGTGAAATATTCTGAGAAATATAACTGCTGCATAGGTTGTAGCTATAATTGTGATTAAATATCGTTTGAACGTTTTCATGCAGCCTCCAGTTTACTTTGTTGTAAATGCAATTGCGCCGTCCCAGTTTTCCGGCGGATTCTCGATGAACTCCTCACAACGCGAAAGCATAAGCTTTGCGGCTTTATCGCCTTCCGCTGCAGCAAGTGCTTTTGTAAAATAGTCACGGGCAAGATTCCAAATTCCCTGTTTGTACAAATCCATACCTTTTATGTACGCATCTTTGTATTCGGGCGGGAATTCATCTTCGCTGCGGTCAACGGCATAAATCGGTACGGCGTTTTTCTTGCCTTTTACGCGGACATCGTCAAGATGTCTGAAGCAAAACGAATCTTCGCCTGCATCTTCGCGAACGCTGTCGCTTACAAGAATTTGTGTGCCGTATGTTTTTGTAAGTCCTTCAAGGCGACTCGCAAGGTTTACGCTGTCGCCGATTACAGAATAGTCGGTTTTGTCCTTTGAGCCTATTGAGCCTACGATTACATCTCCGTAATGTATGCCGATTCCAATGTTGAATTCCATTCCGTCCGGCATAACAAGGTCGCCTATTTCTACGTTAGGAAGCATTGCGCGCATCTCAAATGCGGCGGCAACAGCGCGCCGGCAGTTATCCTTATAGCTTACAGGCGTACCGAATTCAGCCATAATTGCGTCGCCGATAAACTTGTCAATTGTGCCGCCATACTTTTTGATAATATCAACCATCATGGAAAAGTAGCGGTTGAGGAAAGCAACAAGTACATCAGGCTTGTTCTTTTCACTGATGTTTGTAAATGAGCGGATGTCGCTGAAAAGAATTGCAACCGAGCGTGTTTCTCCTACGGCAACTTTTTCCTCCGTGTCGTCAACCTGCATAACAAGGCTGTCTATAATCTGATCTGGAACAAACCTTCCGAATGCACGTCGGATACGTTTTTCAAAGAACATCTTCTTTTTGACTATAAGTGCTTTTTCAAAGACTGCACCGGCGTTCTTTACACAGAACGAAAAAAAATCCTGTTTTTCACTAGTGATGTTGCCTTCACTTACAATATGAACTGTTCCAAAATAATTACTTTCGTCGCTTGATTTAAGGCTTTCGTTTACGTAGCTTGAAAGCTGTACTTTTGTACTGTAAAAGCGGTTGAGTTCCGGTTTTGCTTCTAGCTTTTTAGGAACAACTTTTGTGGTATTGTAATCAGGCTGGTTCTTTTCAAAATCGGCGGCACATACGTTAAGAAAATCCGTAATTTCCTTTTCGCCTATGTTTTCTGAACAAACATAATAGCTGTGCGGTCCGTCGTTCTCGACCATATAAAGAGCTGCGAGCGGTACTTCGCAAACTTCGGCTACAAGCAGCAAAAATCGCTGCACCATTTCTTCAATGTTTTCGATATTGTCTACCAGACAGATGATTTTTGAGAACATTGCGTTTTTATACGAATCACCGTATAAAAGTGCCGCAGTATTCATAAACAAAAAGGAATCATCAAACGTCTTTTTTACCTGCGAAACGGCGGATTTATCGATTTTTGGGGCAGAAAGGGATGCAAGTTCATCAAGGTTTATAACGAGCGTTTTTGGATCAAGCCGGACAAATGAATTAACACCGCATTCCATCGCAAATGTTTCGTCAAGCGATGAAGGAACGTTTGCGTACATTCCGATTGTCAGTTCTTTAAAGCAGTTTATTGAGCGTATGATACGTACAATTTCAAAGCTGTGCGGTTCCTGAATGTCGGAGTTCAGAAGGAACAGGTCGGGTTGAAATTCAAACAGTTTGTAGAAGGCTTCTTTTCCGTTTGTTACAAACTGAACCGTATAATCATCGCTGTCCAGCGTTGTTGTGAAAAGCTTTTGCAATGTAACGGAAGTTTCAAGTATAAGAATTTTCTTACTCATTCGTCTGCTCCTATTCTCCCAAGAGTTCCTTGATTGTGGTAATCAGATTTCCACGCTTGAAATCTCCTTTTTGAATGATTGCGCTGGCACGCAGCTGTTCAAATTCCTTAACGGCCTTAGTACTCTGATCGCCCATAACAATAACAACCGGTGAATCTTTGTACTGTTCCATACGGCGCAGGTTATCAAGGAGAACAAGTCCCGTCATTCGCGGCATATCTCTGTCGGAGAGAATCAGGTCGTACTGTTTTGCCTTTGCTTTTTCAAGGGCATCAAGTCCGTCAAAGGCGGTATCTACAACAAAGCCTGCACTTTCGAGAATGGATTTTTCAATCTGCCGTGTTGTGTCAGAATCGTCAACAACAAGAATACGTACTGTGCGTTTTTTAGTTGCCGCTTCGTACTTTTTAATGTCGTATCCGCGTAACGACTTGAATTTTTTGAGTATGTCGGGAACATGAAGAATCGGTACTATGTCATAATGCTCGTCGAATACAATTCCCTGAAGAATCGAAAAGTTACGGAACGCTTTGGGAAGCGGTTTTACAACGAGAGACACATATTGCTGTACCTGTTCCACGATGATTCCAATCCGCTGTTCCATATATTCGGCAATAAGGATTGAATCCGCGTCCTGTGCAACAAAACCTTTCTGCTCGTCAAAAAGTGAGGAAAGCGAAAAGCACGGAATAAGCTGGCTTTCGAGCTTGATGTAGCTTTGGTTTTGCAGTGTGATATATTCGCTTTTCTTTCGGTATATGATGTCAACGATGTGCTGTGACGGAATGAGGTACTTTTCTTTGTTTGAGCGGACAAAAAGTCCCTGCAGCGTTGAAAGTGAAAGCGGGAAGTGCAGGATAAACGAAGTTCCCTTGCCGGGTGTACTTTCGACTTTGATTCTTCCCTTGATTTTTTCAACGTTGGACCATACAACATCAAGTCCTACACCACGGCCTGAAAGCTCTGTAACTTCGTCTTTTGTTGAAAATCCCGAAAGGAACAAAAATTGCGTGAGTTCCCGATCGTTCATATTCTCAATTTCATCGGTACGTTCAGGATACTGCTTTGCCGCTTTTGTGCGGATTTTTTCGTAATCAATGCCGCGTCCGTCATCACTGACTTTAAGTTCTATGTATTTGGCTTCGCGTTCACAGGTAATGCTGATAGTTCCTTCTTCGGATTTTCCTTCTGCCTTGCGCTCTTGAGGGCTTTCAATACCGTGATCAATTGCGTTGCGAATCAAGTGCATAAGGATATCGCCCAATTCTTCAAGAATTATCTTGTCAATCGCAATGTCGGCTTCGGGAATGTTGCAGTGTACTTTCTTTTTGAGGTTCATTGCCTCAAACGCGATTGTGTTTTCCAGCGGCCTGAGCACAATGCTTATCGGGAGCATTCGCAGGTCAAAAACCTGTTCCTGCACGCTGAAAATCGAAGTTTCAAGCGCATAAATGTCATTTTCAAACTGCTTGCGGATTTTAGAAAGCTCGTGGTTATCTATCTTTTCTTCAAATTTCTGAAGCTCATCAAGCTGGTGCTTTAAATGGAACTCTCGCGTAATCATTGTGTCAAAGGCTGTAATAATCTCATTTACACGCGAAAGTTTTATGCGGATTGACTGTATATCACTGACATTTTCCGCAAGTTCTTCTTCATCGTCCTCTTCAAGATTGCCGATTTTTGAACGGTTGATTTCTGTAATAAATGCGTCAATGTCTATAAGTTCGCCTGCTGCAAGTTTATCACAGTATTGCAGGTAAAGATCGATATTATCTTCATCAGTACCATTTTTTACAATCCTTGATACACAGTCCGAGATTTTATCCGATACTGCAAAAACAAGTCTTACAAGGCGGTCGGAATTTTTTACCTGTCCGTCTTTAACACTCTTGTATATGTCCTCAACAGCATGGGCAAGCTTTTCGATTGTCGCAAAACCGAGCATACGCGAATTACCCTTGATCGTATGTAGATTACGCAGCAGCCGTGTCATTGTCTCATTGTCATTCTGACTGGATTTTAACGTGATAATGTCTTTTTTTGAGGATTCAAGAAGTTCTTTAACCTCTGAAACATAGCTTTCGGTGATATCGCTTGCGATTTTAGCCATCTGCTTTACCCCCTGTTTTTTTGTGAAAATAAAAAACACTGCCGTCAACGTTTTTTTCGAGCGACGGCGGAATTATAGTTGAATCTGTCTGTGCAATTTCGCTCATGGAAACAAAAAGCAGACCGTCTTCTGCAAGACATTTTTCGGCGAGTGTACGAAGAATGCGAGCGCGCAATTCCTGACTGAAATAGATGAACACGTTACGCAAAAAAATAATGTTCTGGTTTTTAGGTAAAAAAGCGGCACACTGCGGTGAATCAATTTCAGAAAGATTGAGCTGCATAGTTGTTATGCATGATTTAATTTCGTCATCAAACTCAATTTTGCCGTCGTTCCGCTTGTACGGAACAATAAGGTTCTGGAATGAACTTCCGTCTACGGTTCTGAGTGATGTTCCTAAAAAAAGCCCTTGTCTGCAATGCTTGAGGACTTCGGAATTGATGTCGCTTGCGATAACACATGGCTTTATACCACATGATTTTGCAAGAATTGCCAGAGAGTACGCTTCTTCGCCATAGGAACATGCCGCACTCCATATTCTTATTTCAGAACCCTGTGATTTACTGCGCCATAGAGGAAGAATTTTGTCATGAAGAAGGGCAAACTGCCTTTCTTCACGAAAAAAATATGTTTCATTAACTGTACTTCCGTTTACAAAATCCGCGAAAACCGACGGATTTGATATGAGCTGAAGTTTGTAATCCTGGATGCCGATTTTCTTTTTTGCGACTTGGGTTTGAATGTAATTCCTTATGCCGTCAAGATGGCTTGCGCGCGGAATAATTCCTGTACGCTCAGTTAATATGCTGATGAAAGAGTCAAATTCGTTCTGAGTAAGTTGTACAGTCGTATTTTGAATCATTTACGTAACAGCTCCAATATACGTTTTGCAATTTCACCGCGCGGGAGAATTTCTTTAGCACCGCCTGCTTCTATTGCGGCGGCAGGCATTCCAAAAACGGCACAGGTTGATTTATCTTCTACAATTGTCCAGCCACCGTTATCACAGATTTCTTTACAGCCGTCAGCGCCGTCCGAGCCCATTCCGGTAAGAAGTACAGCAAGACAGTGCTTTTTGTATTTTCGTGCTGCGCTTCTGAACAGTTTGTTTACGGCTGGACGCAAAAAACGTTCCGGCTCTTCATCAGAAAGTTTTAGAACCGGATTTCCTTCCGGTTTTATGTAATCAATTACAAGGTGCTTGTCTGCCGGTGCCATGTACAGGTTGCCGGCTTTTGCTTCTTCGCCGTTTTCAGCAAGCTTTACATGAAAGTTTGTACATACACCGGAGAGCCAGTCAACCATGTTTTTGTCAGCACCTATTTCAATGTGTTGGGTGTACAAAACCGCAAGCGGAAAATTAGTACCCAAGCCCGAGATTACTTCGGACACTGCGGAAGGTCCGCCTGTAGATGCGCCTATACACAGGATTTTGAACGGACCTTTTTCTTTGTTGCTGTATTCGAAATCTTTTGGTAAATCGCTTGCAAGTTTTTCCAGATTAGATATGAGTGCACTGAAAAACTCCTTGCTATAGCCTTTTAGACCTGGCTTTTGCATTGTTTCTGATGGCTTTAAAAAAGATGGAACGGTGGATGAAGATTCGGACAGGATAAGCACAGGTATATGCATTTCGCTGCAAATTACTTTGAATGATTCATTTTCACCAGTTTCGCTCAAATCAGTTCCGCTTATTATTACATCAGGATGTTCCGATTCAGCAGCATGCAGAACTTTTTTGCCGTTGGAAACAGAAGCGGTGATTTCTATATTGTCATATTTTTTGAGATTTTGTTCTATAATCGCGCGTACTACAGCAGAACCGTCTGCAATGATGACCTTCATTCCGATATTCCTTATTTTGCCTTTATAAGCCCCGCAGAAAAGAATTTTCTCAGCAAATTATCAGGTGATATAAGAATTTGCTTGCGTACAAGATTTTTGTTTTTGCTGTCTGATTGAAAACCGATTGCGCACACACCACATTCCGTCAGTCGTGACCGTATACCCTGCGGAAGCAGACGCAGATTTGAAATATCAATAATTCGACTTGAAATTGCACTGTTTACCGATAGGGCAAAATTGCCGCTCGCGGGAAAAGCCGTTTCGGTATAGTTTACAACTGCTTTTTGTACATCATTCTCAAAATCCTGCATTTTCATTACGAGAACAACGTTGCTTTCTTCTACCGGATTACACAGGAATTCTTTTTCGAGAAGATTGCCGATGCGAATATGCGGTAGTGTTTCGCGGTTGAAAACTATGTTCCGCAGACCGTTTTCAACATCAAGATAAATGCCGAAAACCACATACTTGCTCTGAATGAGAAAATCTACTGTGTCGTATGCAATGCAGGTAAAATGATTATGCACTTCCAAGGTCTTTCCTTATCAGAGTTTCAAAGGCAATCGGATTTAATGCCGGTATTTCTTCATTGCCGTATGCGAGAGTCCCAAGGAAAAATCCTTCTTCATTACCGCCTGGTATGAGATTCAAGTCGCCTTCTTCCATTTCAGTAAAAAACAGAATGTCCGAAATATGAATCGAAAGCTGATCATCTACCTGCTTTAAAATCATAAACAGGGGTTCTGTCGGTGGTGTAGTTTCTGTGTCGCCTATTAAAGAACGCGGATTAACCACGGTAAAGGGGTCGCCTCTCCGGTTTAAAACGCCTTCAATATATGATGGCATGAACGGAAGCTTGTAAACTGAAACATCGCGTATAATCTCAAGAACATCGCTTGAACGCACGGCATATTTTTTATTGGCGATTAAAAACACAAGCCATGTGGTCATGTGCTTTTCTTCAACGTTCTCAACTGTCTCTTTGTTATTGGCTTCTATCTGATCTATAATCTCTTCGTTCATGTATTTTCCTCTGTCTTGCGGGTACTCAAGTCTTCGGCAATCTTTTTGAGGTTCTGCGAAGCAAGAGAAATATGTTCAGTTGCCATCGTAAAGTTTTCAACGCCGGAAGCAATCTGCTTGAGTGTAACAAGAATCTGTTCGCTTGCAAGCGCCTGCTGCTGAATGATTGTTGTAATATCACCCGCACTTGAAGCTGTAATTTCGGAAGCGTTTTTGATGCTGCTGAAACGCTCTTCAAGGTTCTTTGCGTTTTCAACACCGGCCTTAATCTTTTCGGTACCGCTTTCGCTCGCAAGAATAAGGCTGTCGGATGACTGCTGAATTTCGTTAATCTTTTCCTTTATTTCTTTTGTACCGTCTATAATACCGTCTGCAAGACGACGGATTTCCGTCGCTACGATATGGAAGTTACGTCCTGCTTCACCTGCGCTTGAGGCTTCAAGCTCGGCGTTGAAAGCAATGATTTTTGCCTGATCCGCGACGGAGTTAATAAGCGTTACAATGTCCCAGATGTTCTCGATTTTTTCATCAAGCGATTTAATGCCGTCTATTGTGGTCTGGTTTGCAACCGCAATTTCGTTCAGCTGGTGTACGTTATCTTCCAGATATGAAACGCCTTCGGTTACGTCACTGTTTGTTTTGCTTGCAACACCGGAAACGTCCTTGATTTTTTGTGAAATGTCTTCTGACAGGGCAGTGTTGTCTTCCATTGTGGCGACAATTTCTTTTACCGCCGCGCTCTGATCCTGAGCCGTTGCAGCGGTTTCCTTCGAAGAAACAGCAAGATTCTGTGTTTCCGCCAGAAGCTGCTCACCGATAGCGTACTCTTTTTTGTTTGTCTTGTCAAAAATGTATCCGTTGTAGATAACGTTGCCGATTATAAGCGCGATTATGACGAGGATAATAATATTGAGCCAGAATCTGATGTCCCCTGTAAAATCAGACATAGGACCGGTCGTAACCAGGAACCATGGAGAACCGTTAAGCAGCTGAACGGCATAAAAAACATCATCTTTTACAAAAGATTTCTTTGTTCCGTCAAAAAAATCTTTTGTGTCAATTTTTTTAAAGATTGCATTGTTTTGTGCTACAAAACCCGCAATATCATCGACTAAATAAGATTTTGAATTAGGAGAAACAGAAACTGATGAAACAATTTCCGAAAGTTTGGAAAACGGGAGTTCTGTTCCTGCAACGCCTATGAATCTGTTCTGTTTATCATATACAGCGCGTGAAAAAACAATGCATTTATCATTATCAACATGCGAATTATTTACAACAGCCGCAAAAAGTGTATCTTTTGCTTCTCTTGCACCAATATACCATTCTGCATTTGTATAATCAAAATCTTTCGGTGCGGTCCAGTTATCATTTGTCATAAAACTTGAGTAACCGTTCCGACCAAAGAAGAATTCAACGCATTGAGGATAATTCTTTGCGAACACTTTAAGTAAGTATGAAATATTTTCAGCACTTGTATCGCTTGCTATAGATTCTGCAAGTGAATTAACACCTATGGAAGGAGTTTCAAATGCAATCTTTGTTTCATACTGCACCTGATCATTTGCCCATTGTGCTTTTTCTGAAACATTCTG
>DBWK01000108.1 GCA_002308875.1 Treponema sp. UBA1240 | reverse complement strand
GGGTTTGCGGAGTGGCGGCTAAAATGATATAATGACGGCATGAACATTAATGTCCTTGAAATGCCGTTGGATATGGGCGCGAGCCGCCACGGTTCAGATATGGGGCCTTCTGCCATCCGTCTTGCGGGATTGCGTGAATCGCTTACAAAACTTGGTCATACAGCTACAAAATATTACTGTCCGATGGAGCTTCATCCGCAAGAGTACGAGACAGCCGGTAATCCAAAAGCAAAATATTTGCCGCTTATTGTTCAGGCGTGTACGCAACTTGCAGAAAAAGTTGAGCAAGCTGCTGTCTCGGATGAGTTTCCGATTATCCTTGGCGGTGACCATTCGATTGTGCTTGGTTCTTTGGCTGGAATGGCAGCTGCGTGTAAGAAAAAAGGCAAAAAGCTCGGTGTACTTTACGTTGACGCACATGGTGATTTTAACACATGCGATACGACACTGACTGGAAATATCCACGGCATGTGTCTTTCTGGTTCATGCGGATACGGTATTCCGGAGTTGACCGACCTTTATTTCAAAGGACGCAAGGTTGATGCGCAGAATGTTTGCTATGTAGGGCTTCGCGACATTGATGAAGAAGAAAAAAAGCTGATGAAAAAAGCCGGAGTGACGGCATATACAATGAGTGACATCGACCGGAACGGATTTCATCATATAATGGAGCAAGTTAAAGATTTTTTCAAAGACCGTGTGGATTATATACATCTTAGTTTTGATATGGACGTGATTGATCCGCAGTTTGCGCCGGGTACGGGTATTCAGATTCCGGGCGGTCTTAACTACCGCGAGGCGTTGCTGCTTATGGAAGAGATGTCGGAAACAGGCATGGTTCATTCATGCGACATCGTTGAAGTAAACCCTGTTCTTGATGTGCGGAACCAGACGGCGCTGATGGCTGTAAAGCTGATTTCGCGGCTGCTCGGTGAACGGCTTTATTGAGTTTTATGCACATGTCGCGTTAAATCGCGATTTTTTAGGAAACAATATGGATTTTTTGACATTCGACAACGTGAGTTTTACATATCCGCTTCAAGGGGATGAAATCGAGACTGATGAAAACGGAAAGCCGATTCTTCCTTCCCCTGTGTTCGACTATTTCACAGCGTCACTGCCCGGCGGCTTTACAAGCCTTATCGGGCCAAACGCAAGCGGTAAATCTACATTTATGCTGCTTGCCGGCGGTCGCGTAAAACCTCAGCAAGGTAAAGTGCTTTTGTTCGGCAAAGATATTGCTGCGCTTGACGAAGCATCCCGGAGCCGCCTTGCGTCTTTTATTTACCAGAATATGGAGTTTGAGCAGGATGACCCTGTAAAAAGCTTGTTGGAACAGGTACAGACCGCCGGAACCGAAAACGCCGGAGCGACAAGTGCCGCCGGGCAGGGCAGAGTCGTAGAGCAAGGTAACACAGGAAGTCGCGCACTGTCCGCCCAGCCCACACTGAGCGACGTTATTTCCGTTTTCGAGCTTGAAAAAATACTCGACAGAAAACTCAATGGTATTTCAAAAGGCGAGATGCAGCGTGTGCTTATAGCGTTTGCGGTGCTTTACGGTTCAAAATCTATTTTTATGGACGAACCGATGTTCGCAATGGAAGATGCGCAAAAACACAAGGCTATGGAGTATCTGCGCGATTATTCCATGAAAAACGGCATCCCGATTTTTATCGCTATGCATGAACTTGATCTTTCGCGTAAATACGCTGAAAACGTGCTTCTTTTTTATCCGAACAGAGACATCGATTTTGGTACACCGGAAGAAGTACTTACAAACGATTCGCTTGAAAAAGCATACGGAGTACCGGTCGCGTTGCTACGTGAAACAGAAGCCCTTAACAGAAAGTCGCTTAATGAAGCAGCGGAAGCTGTCGCAGCGACAAATGAGGCAATCGAAAAAGCACAATCATCGGCTGCAATAAAAAGCTGAAATGCACAGTTCACTGTCGCACTTTGCTGATATTTTGGAGGATATATGATTCATCAGGTTATTAATTTACCAGTACATTACAGAGAAAAAGGAATAAACAACAACTTTTATCAGCCAACACTGACAACATACATCATGCAAAACTGTGCGGAATATTCAGAGGGGCGGAAGCGTCCGCTCGTCATAGTTTGTCCGGGCGGTGCGTATTTTTTTAAATCCGAGCGTGAAGCAGAGCCTATCGCACTGAAACTTAATAGTCTGGGCTTTCAGGCTGTCGTACTTCGCTATTCAACCGCCCCGATGGAATACCCCACAAGTTTTCTTGACACTTGCGAAGCTGTGAAATACGTCCGTGACCATGCGACAGATTGGGCTGTTGATCCTGATAAAATAATACTCGCAGGATTTTCAGCCGGCGGACACCTTGCGGCACATTACGGCATTTACTGGAATACTAGTCTTGTTAGAAAGTTCCTTGATTACAAGCCTGAAGACCTTAAAGTAAACGGCCTTTTGCTGTGCTACCCGGTAATTACATCCGGTGAAAAAGCACACCGTTACTCTTTTGAAATGCTCACGAACAAAGACGACACCCTTCTTGATGAAGTTTCGCTTGAAAAGCATGTTAATGAAAACGTTCCGCCGGTCTTCATGTGGCACACCTACGAAGATCCTGACGTTCCTGTTGAGAATTCGCTTATGTTCGCGACAGCACTTAAAGAAAAGAATATTCCGCTTGAACTTCACATATTCGCGCACGGTGGTCACGGACTAAGCCTTGCTACTGCTGAAACATCGCGTGATGACGGTCTTATGATTCAGGAATCGTGCGCAATATGGCCGGAACTGTTCGCAAAGTGGGTTAAGACACTGTAGTAAAGTGCGTAGCTTGCGGGGATTTGTGTCCGCATATACTGTTGCGTATGGCGATACTTCCCGCGGTTTTACAAATCCCCATGCGGTGACGCAAAAAGCCTATGCGTTCTGCAATTCCAGAGCAAGCTCGCCGTCTTTTTCGACGGTGAAACTCGTGCCGTCCGCATATTGAATGACAATCGTAGGGTTACGAACAACACCGTCTAGGTGGATAAACGTGTTGGCGTCACCGTCGTAATTTTCGCCAATAGCAAAATGGCACGTATGGAATGCCTTTTCGTCTTCCAGCATGTTGCCTGTTATTTTTGCAGCTGGATTAAGCCCAATTCCAAGTTCACCGATTCCGCGTGAATTTCGCTCATAAAAAGCAGCGTTTTCTTTTGAGATAACACCGTCTTGTGCCATTTTGCGTGCTTTTTGTTCGGAACCCGTAATAGACGCGAGCAGTTTACCGGCCTCGCTTTCGGGCGGCGCGGACGAAGACGGGCCACAAACTGCATTATAAACAGCCGTAACAAATCCGTTCGCAACATCGCAAATAATCGGCTCTTTTATGGGGATATCTCCACCAGTGATAGTCATTGATCCGTCAAAAACAATGCGACCTTCTGAGCCACCGACTACAGGGCTTATAAAAACTTCGCCGGCAGGAATGTTTCCGCCCGCGCCGCCCGTAGAAAAGCAGCCGTCATCACTGAAAGGTTTTCGGCCTTGAACAGGAATCTTTATATCAGTGCCGCCTGGTGCAGTTACGTGAACAGAAACGGCATTCTCGAACTTCTTGCACAAAACGGCGCATCGCTTTTGAAGCTGCTTATAATCGATATTCGCAGTTCTAACAAACATATCCATTGTTATGCCTGGTGTCCAAAAACCCCGGGTACTCTTTCTTCCAGACAAAAACAAATCGAATAAGCTTAAATATTCCTCGCCTTCATACTCGTACGGATACTTCAATCCCATTTCGTCTTTTCCAAGTTTATTTTTTGAAATAGAAAGAATTACATCCGGTCCAGTTGAAATTGCACCAATAACGGATTTTTCGCAATAATCAAGAAGCGTTTTTACAGGTTGAAC
This sequence comes from Treponema sp. UBA1240, assembly GCA_002308875.1. Lineage (GTDB taxonomy): Bacteria > Spirochaetota > Spirochaetia > Treponematales > Treponemataceae > UBA1240. Next base: position 9,313 of record DBWK01000108.1, on the reverse strand, counting down.
TTGAATTACAGGTTTACCGCCAAGTTTCTCTGTAGCATTGTACAGTGCACAGCTAATTGTAAAAACATCATCATCAGGATTTGTGACGATAAGAACTCGCTCATCTTTTTTTACGGCGACTACATCGCGCATAACGACAAGAGCTGTTGATTCAAGCTCTTCCTTGGAGCGTTCAGTTTCAATGGTACTAAATGTTTTGATATTGAAGTTACTCATGGATAAAAATGATACTGTAGCAGAAAATTTACTGCAATACAAAAATGAATTTAATCGATTATCACGAGATAATTTTGTTCACCACTGAATCTACTGATTTTAAGTCTAACACTTGTATATGGTCCTGAGTTCCAACCATTAATCCAAAATCCGTATGGATACAGTGTTCCTGAATAGTATACCGGTGTATAAACGGGTCCGTTATAGAATTTGGTCAAACTTTTGTATATAGAATCCCACGGATTTGCCTGAACAAGCGGATAATCAGGATCATTCACGGCTTTTTTGAGCGTATATTGTGTTGCTGATGGTTGTACGAACGAAAGGGCATATTTTGTAAAAGCTTCGGCTAGAGTATCGGTTGAACCCATAGAATGAATGGCATTTTCAAGACTTTCACAATCGGTATAAGAATTATTGATTATATTTCTGAGCAAATTTGCACCGCCATAATTACGTAAAAGCCAACATCCGAAAATACCTGTTCTGGCGTATGATTGTATATCGCCTTTCCAATCGAGAATGCCACCTTTATAATAATCCGGGTTAAAATCTTTCAACCGTCCAATTGCGGAATCGTATTCTATAGTAAAGTCATCATATTGATTTGCAAGAAAAGTCGCGAGCAAATCTTCCGTCATCATTGCGCACATTTCGGTAAACCAAGTGGAACCTTCAATATTGTTTCTCAGCATTGTTTTATTGATGAAATAAAGCATGTGCTCAAACTCATGAGAAATAGTTGATACCATAATTGAAGGATATTGATCTGCAAAATGAGAATCTATATAAAGAAGTTCCATTTCATTTGATTTTGTGATTTGTCCGCTTCCTGCAGTTCTCTTGTAAAAGTTATTTATCCAGAATAAGCCGAATATTCCACTGGTTTGTTTTGGAACGAAATCACCATTTATATCATAAATAAATATTGATATTTTGTTTTGAGGATTGATATATATACTAGGATTAGGATTATTTGTATAAGAATTTCCTATAAGAGACGTTTCTTTTTCATAAAGAGAATCGAAACTCTCCGCAATGGCTTGAGCTTGGGCATCATTTAGCTTGTTATCGGCAGTATTAGTTTCAGAATTTGTATAATTGGCATTTGCCACCCACACATAGCAATAAGTTCCGACAGCACGGACAGTTGCGGTCTCAGTATACCAATCAAGAGAATTAGCGTAGAAATTTACTGGTACATAGAATTGTTTTGTGCTGCCTATGCTGTAGTCGGTTGATGAACTTCCGGCTATCATAAATGAAGGCTCTTGGGATTCATTCTGTTTGGAATCATCGTTAGCAGAAGAAAAATCATAAAGCAAGCTTTTATAGTCAGAGTTATCTACAAACGGTATTGCATAAGGTTCATCATCATTTTTGGTATTTGCGGCAGAAATCCTTGAAGAATTCAGTCCAGACGTAATATCTTGTATTTGCACGAATTGTTGATCTTTATCGTTGTAAGCGGCTGCTATTTTGGAATTATCTTCGAGTGAATTAATCAAAAGTTGTGTCGTACCTATTCCTGATAGACTATTATCGCTTGTATTTATACGTAATAAACGTATGTTTTTATAAATTGGTATATCGGTGACGATTAAATCAAGTGTTCCGGTTGGGATTTTATAGTATTTGCCGCCATTATTAGGTGTAACTGTAAAATCTGAAAAAGAGACAGTCGCAATTGTCCCATCTCCAGAGTTTTCTGGTTGGTTTATAGTTCCTGTATTGTTAATCTGATTTTCGGTTGTACCGGTGTTATTTTGGTTTGACTCTGTTTCCGATAAACGGAACGTACATGATGTGAAAGTTAGAATACAAGTAAATATGCATATAAACAGTTTGCATAATTTTTTCAACAAAATCCTCCCCGACACAATCAACAATTGTTAGGCAGCAGATTAGGATAATTGAGGTCATTCAAAAACGCGTCCGGCATTTGAGGCTGACTTATTTATTTTCCAACACAAAATCTGGAGAAAATATTTCCAAGGATATCGTCAGGGCTTGTCTCTCCGGTAATATACGAAAGAGAAGCAAGGGCATCTTCAATATCCTGAACAACGGCATCAAGGCCAAGCTGCTCATCCGTTGCAGACAATGCATGTGCAACGGAATCCAAAGCATCGTCAACTGCGGCTTTTTGCCGTTCGGAGCCAAGCCCTGCCTGCTGGCGTGCAGTCTCATTTTGTCCGGCTAGAGCAGAATAAACGGATTCCACGAGTTCGGGAATGCCGAATCCTGTACGAGCGCTTATGAAAACTTGAGGATAATCGTTAAGCCACGCTGGAAGTGTTTTCGTACAAGCAGTAAATAATGAAGTACGTTCTGATTTTTCAGAGATTCCGCTGTATTTATCCTCTTTATGAAATTTAACACATATATCGCATTTATTCCAAACTAGAATTACTTTTTTCAAAGATTCTTTATGAAATTGCTCAATATTTGCGAGATCGTCTGGGGTAAAACCTTCGGATGCGTCGGCCAGATAAAGCACAATATCGGCATCTTCTGCCAGTTCGTGTGATCTTTCCACACCAGACTGTTCAATTACATCCGAAGAGTGACGCAATCCGGCTGTGTCAAAAAGGCGGGCAGGAATTCCGCTGAAAGATACCCAGCTTTCTAACCAGTCACGGGTAGTGCCCTCAATGTCGGAAACAATAGCCCGCTCTTCTTTTAAAAGCGTATTGAAAAGACTAGACTTGCCTGCGTTCGTACGCCCGCATAAAACAACGCGCGCACCGTCCTGATAAAGTTTTTCGCCAGCCCATGTGTCGGAAAGCCGTTGTAGTGATTGTCGAGCTTCTTCCAATTCAGTGCTGTCGTAAGCGTCTGCTATTGTTTCTTCGTCTTCTGGGTATTCAATTTCTGCTTCTATGGAAGCTGCTGTTCTTATTAGCAGTTGTTTTATGCGGTCTAGTTCTTGTGCTAGGTTTCCCGCAAGTCTTCCGGCCGCGCGGCTACGACTTTCGTCTGTACGAGAGTCGATTATTTCTTTTATTGCTTCTGCGCGCGTAAGGTCTGTTTTTCCGTTTATGTACGCCCGGAAGGAAAACTCGCCTCTCTCCGCGCTCCTAAAACCAATTTTTAGAAGAAGTTTGTGAATAGCAAGTACAGGCGCGGTTCCACCGTGACAGAAGATTTCGACCATATCTTCGCCAGTGAAGCTTTTAGGAGCGCGGTAAACACCGAGCATCACTTCATCAATGCGAGTGCTCATGGCTTTGTTTGCGGTGTGTGCACCATGTGCTGCTTCGCCAAACGCGACAGGTGCGGAATCTGCGTTGTCCGGGCCAACTTGCGCAGAGCTGTTCGGTTCAACAATCCATCCGTGGATAAGCGAGTAGCCAGGTGCTTTTAACAATGCTTCTGGACGCGAAAACACTGAAGAAACTAGTTGTATACAGTTTTTGCCAGAAACTCGAATTACTGCGAGCGCAGACGGTGCAAGGGCTGTTGCAATTGCGGCAATTGGTTCTTCGGGAGTATAGATATTTTTCATTTGTTGTCAGTTTCAGAGTTGTCAGTTGTTTCAGTTGACGATGAATTATCAGTAGCCGCTGAAACAGGCGTATCTCCGGATTCGTGTGTATTTTCACCGAGTTTAAGCTTTATAAATAAAAGCGGACAGATATAAGTCGCAGCCAATCCACATATACCGTAGCGTACAAATCTCGCAATATCGTAATAAGAAGATTCTTTACCTGGTGATAGCAGTTTTCCACCGAAATATATAATGCATGCAATTACAAGGCCCAATAAATAGCGGATGATTTTCTGCTTTTTTGTTCCAGAAGCGGCATCAAATCCATCGGCTTTGTTAATCAGAATCTGTCCTGCGCAAAGACCCATGAACAAACCTGACATCGCGACGTTTTCCATTGTTATTGCGTTAAACCCGACGCAAATCAGGGTACAAACGAGCAACAGCAGTGATGGACGAAGTTTTACAACGAAATTGCAGATTTTTTCGCCGAACATCAGGACTCCGGCAGAAACTATATAACCAAGCATAAGTCCGCCAAGCACATCAGTTGGGTAGTGAACTCCAAGGTAACAACGAGATATTGCTACCAAAAGAGGGAGTAAAATTGCGAGCAGAATTCGCCATACCCGTTTCCAGGAGACATTGATTGCTGCAACTACCGGGAAAAAAGACGCTGCTGAAACAGAATGTCCGGACGGGGTAGAATAACTTGTTTCAGTCGCGTCACGGAAAACTGAAGGGTCGCGTACATAAGGACGTTCCACTTTGAGCGTATTTTTTATGGAGTCATTCGCAAAATTACTGAAAACAAGCGCGCAGCTAGCAAAAAATCCTGCTTTGGTGCTGCGGCACCAAAAAAGATATGTTATTACTAATAGATAAATAGGTACGTTGAATCCATAATGAAAAAGCATCGCAAGTAACGTGAGTGGCTTACATTCGACATTCTGAATTGCACGGATAATTTCAAGCCCCATATCCCAGATAGATTCCATGTTTTATCTCCCAAAAAATCTTTCACCAGCGAAGCATCATATAGTTTGGTAACTGTCTATGCTGCACTTTGATTTTTAGAATTATATTACCACGGATATTGTGCATCTCCAGGATCTGGTGAAATATAGTCGTATTTACCAGAGTTATTCCAGTACATATATCCACGGTCTACAGAATCGCGTACACCAAAAATCTCTCGTCTTACATAATCTTTATTGTAATATGTTTTGTCGTATGATACAGCAAGATAGAATGCTTGTACCCACGGTCTGACAATCACCTGATTTCTGGCTATAACAGTGTTTCTGTATGTACCATAATAATAGATACGGTATGGTCTTTCAACTGCCGGACTTTGGGCAAGGAAATACTGTTCAAAGTGACTCGGGTAAAACATCGGGCAAATTACATCGACATAAGGAGAAAGCAGCTCAACATCCTGTCCGGTTCTTGTTCCGCTTCTATACCAGCCGTTCTGACCGTAAATATCAATACCGATAGGAACGTTTAAATTGCTGCGTGCATATGATAAGAAAGAGATAAGCGCGCTTTCTTTATCCATGCCGGTATCTCGCCATCTGTATTTAACATTGCCAAGATTTAATCCATCTGTAGGGAAACGGATGTAGTCGAACTGAATTTCATCAAATCCTTTGGAAACCAAATCTTTCGCTATATCGATGTTGTATTCCCACACATCCTCACAATATGGATCTACCCAGTGTTCATCGTAATAATTTGCTGTGCGCGAGATTTCTTTTCCGTTTTCGTCTTTTTCTATATCATAATTCCGGATACCGCGCCACGGCTCGCCTGTTTGAGAATCTACTACCGCATATTTGTTGCCGTCATATCGCCACAAATTCCTGTCTTTGAACACAACAATACGAGCAACAAGATATATTCCGTTTTCTTTGCATTGCTTAACAAATTTTTCTATATCAATAGCATATGTACTTACAGTCGCTTTCTTCAGAACTTTGGGGTTATCGGTTTTATATCGCAATAGTCCGTAGTCATCTTTCATATCTACGATAACAGTATTAAGATTATTCGCTTTTGCTGTGTCTATAAATCCCTGAAGTTGTGAACCAGGATTGTTTTGACCCGCTGGGATATAAAGTCCGCGTTTGTCCAGAGCGACGTCAGCATACTGGGTTTGAGGTGTTTCCATATCAAAAAGCCACATTTCATTAAGAATAACGGGTTTGCTGAATTTTGTGACACCTTTAGGGATATAAAGACTTAATGCCCTTCTGCCGGATAGACGAGAAAGAGTTTCCCACAATTCCGCTTCTTCCGGTGCGCCAGTAAATAATCGTGTTCCTAGATCAAAAGATGAAAATCCGTTCCTGCAGATGTAGTAAAGTTTATTTCCTTCTATAAATAATCCGTCAATTGTATCAAGATCCGTGTTTTTGCTCTCACCGATTTTCAAAACTTTTTTGTTTGCCCAATCAAGCTTATAGATACTCGGTATAAACGACTGCGAAAGATACACATCCGTTGTAACTTCACCGTTTTCGTCTGTATTGCAGACTGTTATGATATCTGCAATTTCATCGGTGTCAGACAGTGTGGGCAGTTTGTCGAATCCGTTGGTTATATCTGTCCATTTTGCATTTTTTCTGTCAGGCTGGATGTAAGAAAGACCATAAATAGGATGTGAAATGAATACCGTAAGACGAGAAACTCCATCAGCGTCTTTCATATTTCCGACAGCAATAGCTTTAGCACCGTTTGTTTTTGCGCAGAATCCAAGTGACCACCATTTTTTGCCGCCATCGCGCGTAATGAAAACTTCTTCGCGTGTCATAGTGACAAGAACATCTGGGTTCTGAGGACTCATTTTAAGGTCTTTAAGAGCAGCTGCCTGATTTTCAAAGGATTTTACTCCGTTCTCATATCGTTTTATAGTAAGATATGGAAGACCTTCGCTAATATTTTCGAAAGTAACCAAATCATCAGATTTTATAATACCTTGTGAAGTGAGGAAAAACCACGATTTTCCCCTGACAATTCTGCTAACGGATCCTTCTGTCCAAAGAGGCCATAGTATTCCGTCCTTCACTTGATAAAGTCCTGTATGAGAGGCGAGTAAAGTCCCTTCGTACTCGCTTTTGATTTCTGGAATTTCTTCTGGCTGTACAGTTTCGTTACGTATAGTTTCTTCTTCTACGGAGTTTCCCTTTTGAGCATTAGAAAAAAACAAAGGAAGTGCAATTGCAAGAAAAAAAACGGCACTAAGTCTATAAAAACGGTATTTCATAGATTTATTATCGACAATTTCATAAAATTTGATAACTTACAGTTGATTTTTTCCCGAAGATAAAAAGACTGCAAAATTTGTGTTAGCATCGGATAATTTGATTTTTTAAGCTATAATTTCAAATCACGATGATTACTATGGGTAGGGTAAGAGAATGCAATTTAGGAAAGAGTTTAAATTTATACTGATTACAGCCTTTATTTTCGTTTTGGAATTTTCTTTTTTAGAAAGAGATGCATTTGCAGCTAATGGAATTTGTAATCAAGGAGTATCTACTCTTATAGGTGCCTCCAACAAGCAAATTGCGCGAAGCGGTTTGGGGCAAATGCCCAAACAACCTGAGCCAGTCGAACCGAACGAGCCGGAAGAGCTGGAAATTCTTAGAAAAGCTTTTCCGGATATTCTGTTCACTGCAGTTTACGATAAAGAACATGAAGACTGGCAAATAGAAGTGGCTTTTACGACAGGAAGTAAGGCTTCTGAAATTTTTTACTGGAGTGAAGGCCGCCTTTTGCCGGAAAACCAATTGAAGAACAAAAACCTTTATCTTTCTATTTTTGAGGATTATCCAGTAGAGACGGAACTTCAGGATCCTGCCACATACTCACAAGAACAAATTGAGGAATACCGCAATGCAGGAGCGGCGTCTACACGTCAAAATGAGCCATTTCCGGCGATATTTATTCTTGATTTTATCTATTCAAGCTCTACTCGAAAAAAAGTAGAGCAGCATCTTTCAAAAGTGAAGTTTCTTGGTCTTACAGTTACGGTTAGTGAACGAGTTGTTAAACCGCTAGCCGCTGTAGAAAAGAAGATTTTGGAATTGAAAAAAACGAACAAAACAGTAGCCAATTTTTTAGAAAAAGATCTTGATCACTTGGAAGGCTACAATTGGCGGGATATTCGTGATGCAGACAGAAAATCCTTGCACAGTGTCGGAATAGCGATAGATTTTTTGCCGCCTAAGCTGAACAGGCATATTTATTGGCGGTGGACAAAGGATCAGAAAGGTGAAAAATGGATGCTTGTGCCTCTTACAAGTCGTTGGATGCCTCCGTATGAAATCATAAATCTTTTTGAGGAAGAAGGTTTTATTTGGGGCGGAAAATGGCTTATCTGGGATAACATGCATTTTGAATACAGACCGGAACTTATTGAATATTACCGATGGAAGAATAAGAAATCGGAATAATGATGGGGCGCACCGACCGCATCCCGCAAAAGAACAAAAAATTATAAAAAAACTCACGTTTTTCAGATTCTCATTCTAAATTTGCAATATCACAAGAAAGGAACTACACTTTTTTACGAGTTTAAATTGTTTCATAAACTCCACCGGAGATGCTTATTATTTGTGCTGAGGAGTTGTGCTTCTATGATAGAATCTGAAAATAGTTCTGTAATTAAAATTACGCCAAAAATGTTTTTTTACTATCTTGGTACGTTTTATATACCGTTTTTTGTCAGCTNNTAAACCTGAAGGTATTTAACGTACAGGAAACTTTCATTGGTTTTACTTCCCCTTTTGGTTTTATCAGTGTTCTGGCGGTTCTGGCTTTTGTTTTGACTTGGTGGGCTACTCAGACTAAAAAACTAAAGCAGTTTAACCCAGAAGATCCGGCATCTATCATAAAAACAAATAAAATCGCAAAGCGTTTTCAGTCTGTAGCTTTGGCATCTGCTCTTGTAAACGCATTCCTTTCTGCCGCAATTGTACAAGGTGCTTTTGCAGAAAAGAAAGTCTTTGTAGATGTCGCGCCTCTTTACACAATTTGTTTAGGCGACGTTTTCTTAATTGCACAGGTTTTCTACAGCCTTTTTGTTCAGGATTTGGAAAAAGCCCTTCACATCGTACCTTTCCGTAAAGAATTCAAATCGATGTCACTTATGTTCCGTTCTGCTTTTATAAGCACTTTCGGCGGGGTAGGTTTCCTTTTGCTCACAATTTCCCCAGTTCTTTCAACAGCTTTGCACGATGTTTCCACTACTGAGCTTGTGTGGCGTTACATCTTCCCGGAAGGAATAATCGGAGCTGTTTTTATTGTTGTTACAAGCCTTTTGCAGATGAAAGCCGTTAACGGAAGGGTCAGGTTGATTCAGGAATTTACGCAGCAAGTCGCGGAAAAAGATTATACGGGCGAAACTCTTCCGGTAATGACACGAAACGAATTCGGCCTTTTGATAAACGACTTGAACACATTTAAGACGGAAACACACAGCCTTTTGTCTGAAATTGATAAATCTGTCGATATTTCGCTACGTACAGCGGATAACGTAAGCTCAAGCATGACAGAAACTTCGTCTTCTATTGAGCAGATTATGGCGAATATCAACAGCGT
>DBWK01000012.1 GCA_002308875.1 Treponema sp. UBA1240 | reverse complement strand
CTTTCCTCGTAATTCCACGCTCTTTTCCCGTAGACATAATTGAAGACAACGACGACCACAGCATTCCTGATTTCTGGGATGAATGCATACAAAGCAAAAAACTCGACAGGCTTAAAAGTTTCCGCGCAAAAAATGACAACAGAGTTTTCGGACTTTGCTCCGAACTAAAAGAAAACTCCACATCATTCATTTACGCGCTTGCGGTTGTTGTCCCCGATGATTTTGATTTTACTCAGGCACCGGAAGGCTTTACAAAATGGGAAGTGGAAGAAAGCCGCTACGTAGTTTTCAACTGCTACGGCAAAGACGGAGACTGCATCACAAAAGCATGGGAAAACTATTTCCAGAACTTTCTGCCGCAAAGCGGGCTTGAATCTAAAGTATCGCCGGATTTTGAGATTTATTTTGATGACGGCGATCCCGATTTGATGTGCGAGCTTTGGATTCCGGTTGCTTAACAATTGCGGATTGCAGAATTGTATTTATAAATGAGCTTTGCAGATAAAGTATTATTCCTTTGACTTAAAATACAGTGTGTAGTCGATTTTTTCCGGCGGCAGTTCGGGCAGTGTTGTAAGATAAAAGCCACCTCCGGGAGCGCCTTTTGCCAACAGTACGTTATCATAGCAAACTTGGGCAGGAGAAACGCCTGTTACCTTGATTATGCCCGAAAAAGTACCGTTCTGCGCCATATTGGAATGCGTGATTATTGCGCCGTCAAAAGTCCAGCCGGCTTCATCGCAGTAATTTGTATAGCGCAGCGTTATTACCGCACCCATACCTTTGATTTTTACGTCATAAAAAAGCGTGCCGGAAATATTCCCGTTCACTGTTTCCGTTCCGATTTTGGCGAGAGAACCTTTTTTGTTCATATAAGTGAGCTTTGTCTGGGTTGCGTTCAGTTTTTTAAAATAAGCAAGCGTATAATCTTCCGCGGAAGAAAAACTTTCCGCAAAAACAGCAGAAACAAACACAAACATCACAATCAGAATGAGGAGCTTTTTCATATAAACAGGTTAAGTTATAAAACGCAAGTTGTAAAGTACTGTCTTATTGACAGAAAACACGCATTTCACAATAATAAAAATGTAAGGCAAAGACGCCGTAGATATTATCTTGATTTTTGCGAGATTGTGTCTGCGGCTTTTTTCGTTTTGAGGTGGCTATGGGTTTTCAGGATGAATGTGGAGTTGTAGGAATTTATGGTGCAACAAATGCGGCTCGGCTTTGCTATTTTTCGTTAACCAGTTTGCAGCACCGCGGGCAGGAAAGTGCCGGCATCGCAGTGAGCAACAATACTTATGCAGGTTCCGGCTCAAAAATAAAGCTACACAAGGGAATGGGACTTGTCAGCGATGTTTTTAAGGCGGAAGATTTTGACGCACTTGCCGGACAAATAGCCATAGCTCATGCCCGCTATGCAACCGCAGGCGGTCGCACGATTGAAAATGCCCAGCCGTTCCTTAACACATTCAAGCTGGGTTCAATCGCACTTGCACACAATGGTCAGCTTGTGAACCATGATGAACTAAAAGCTATGCTCGAAGACTACGGCTGTACTTTTTCAAGTACAAGCGACAGCGAAGTTATTCTCAAGCTTATTGTGCGAAAATTCATAGAAAACGGCGGAAAGCCCGGTAGCGGACGCCGATCTGAAGCAGCTCAGAGTTCCGACATTGATAATCAAGTTCAATATGATAAAGAACTGCTTGTAAAGGCAATAATTCAAGCAGTGAAAGAAATAAGAGGCTCTTTTTCGCTTTGTATTATGACCGAAGACATTCTTATCGGCGTACGCGATCCGAACGGCATACGACCGCTGTGCCTTGGTAAAATCGGCAACGGCCATATTCTTGCGTCCGAATCATGTGCGATTGATGCGGTAAACGGCGAATTTCTGCGCGACGTTGCCCCTGGCGAGCTTGTAGTTATCGGCAAAAACGACTTGCGTTCCATAAAATATGCGGAAGAAGCCAAGCAGGCGTGCATCTTTGAGTATGTGTATTTTGCGCGGCCGGACAGCGTGATTGACGGAATTGCCGTTCAAAAAGCGCGCTACAGGATGGGCGAAGTGCTCGCAAATGAAAGTGCTGTTCAGGCTGATGTTGTAATTGGAGTACCGGACAGCGGAATTGGCGCGGCAATGGGTTACGCAAGAGCGAGCGGAATTCCGTATGTTACAGGCATTATAAAGAACAAATACATAGGGCGAACGTTTATCGCGCCAACACAGGCGGAACGCGAATCAATGGTCTTTGTAAAGCTGAACGCCATAAAAAGCGACCTTGCCGGAAAACGTGTAATCGTAATAGACGATTCAATTGTGCGCGGAACAACGAGCCGCCGTCTTGTGCAAATTCTGCGGCGGGCAGGCGCAAGCGAAGTGCATTTCAGGGTAAGTTCGCCGCCAGTCAAGTTTCCGTGCTATCTCGGAATAGACACGCCGAGTAAGAATGAGCTTATCTCAAGCGAGCATGATGTTGATGAAATTTGCCGCGAGATTGGTGCTGACAGCCTTGCGTTCATCAGCCTTGAAGGAATGATTGAAGCGTTGCGAAGCTGCAACCCGCAGGCGGATGGTTTTTGCGAGGGCTGCTTTTGCGGCAGATATCCGGTATAATTATCCGTAAGTTTTTATAACTTCTTCGGCAACCGCTGTTCGTTTCATTCCACGGTCCATAGCTTCTTTTTCAAGATAGCGGTGCGCTTCCTGCTCAGTCATTTTAAGACTTTGCATCAACAGCATTTTTGCGCGGTTTACAAGACGAATTTCTTCCATCTTTATCTTAAGCTGAACCGCCTTGCTCGAAAGTGTTTGTACCTTGTACTGAACGGCGATTGCGACTTTTATCATATTGTAAAAATAAAACATTTCAAACGGCTTTGTGATTGTGAGGATTCCGCAGGTTTCTACCCTATATGAAATCTCGTCAAAATGTTCGGCAGGAACCAGCAGCAGAACGGTTGAATACGAATCCGAAACATTCAGCGCAAAATCTGTGTCATAACCGTCACCAGAATCAACTATTATGATGTTAAAGGTTTTTTCGCCCGCATAGCGTCGCGCTTCGTTAAAGTCATCGGTCACCGTCAGATCAAAAAGAGGTGGCAATAGAAAGGCCTGAATTTGAGAAGTTATCTTTTTGTCGTGCGAAACTAAAAGTACGCTGTGGGTTTCCTGACTCATATATTATTACAATACCATCTCACCCAGCACTGATTTTACAAAATTGCTTGCCTTTGCGACCGTACGGGATTCTTCCAACGACTGAGGCAAAGCTTTTAAGCCAAGTTTACCTGCAATTTTGTTGTCAAAGAGGTTTTCTTCCGTACTGTTCGGTGCGGTAATTTTATTACTTATTCCGTCAATAGCGGCGTGAATCAGCAATGTAAGCGCAATATACGGATTGCATACCGGATCCGGAGAGCGGACTTCGAGACGTGTTCCACTTTTGCTTGCCGGTACGCGGATTAGTACCGAGCGGTTTTCTTTGCCCCATGCAATGTATTGCGGTGCTTTGCTTGCTCCGAGCCGCCTGTATGAATCTTCCGCAGGATTCAGGAAGTAAGTTATTTCTTCGATATGGTTGTAGATTCCACCGAGAATATACGGCAGAAGTTCTTCCGAATTCTTGCCGGATACACCGTTTATGGTGCGGTACGAAATATTTATGTGCATTCCGTTTCCTGCTTCACCGGCAAGCGGTTTGGGTGAAAAGTCGGCGTACAATCCGTTTGCTGCCGCCTTTGTGTTTACAATCCACTTGAATGTGGCAACGTTGTCCGCTGCCGCAAGAGCGTCGGAGTAATGGAAGTCAATTTCGTTCTGTCCCGGACCTTCTTCGTGGTGGCTTGCTTCGGGAATTATTCCCATCTGTTCGAGCGTAAAGCAGATTTCGCGTCGGATGTTTTCGCCGTGGTCTTCGGGTGCAATGTCCATGTAGCCGGCTTTGTCAAACGGGATTTTTGTGGGTTCGCCTTTTTCATCCAGTTTGAAAAGATAAAATTCAACTTCCGTGCCGATCATCATCTCTATGCCACATTCATCACGCAGCTTTTTGCAGGCGCTTTGCAAGAGTGTGCGGCAGTCTTTGGAGCAGGGTTTGCCGTCCGATGTAAAAATATTGCAGAACATGCGGACAACTTTGCCGGTCATCGGGCGCCATGGAATTACGGCAAGCGTACTTGGGTCGGGAATAAGAAACATGTCGGATTTTTCCGGCCCCGTAAAGCCGGCTACCGCCGAAGCGTCAAATGCGATTCCTTCGCTGAAAGCCCGCTCCAGTTCAGTAGGCATAATCGAAATGTTTTTTTGCTTGCCAGCTATGTCAAAAAAAGCAAGGCGGATAAATTTTACGTCTTCTTCGCGCACAAAATCCAAAACTTCTTCTTGTGTGTACATATTTTTCTCCAAAAAAAAGGCGTTCATTTCATCCGGCGATGCTACACCGTAAGAAGAAATGAGCGCCTTTGCCCTTAAGATGTTTTAACTGTAACGGAATTCGGCGGAACGGTCAAGGAGTTTTTATTATAATACAACTGTAATATTTACTTTGCACACGCTTTTAAGAACTCAACGAACAGCGGACCTGCGTTGTTCGGGCGGCTCTTGAATTCGGGGTGAAACTGCACACCTACAAAGAACTGACCTGCTACTTCGATGGCTTCTACAAGTGTATTGTCCGGTGATGTACCGCTTATTGTAAGCCCTGCCGCTGTCATCTTTTCGCGGTAGTCGTTGTTGAACTCGTAGCGGTGGCGGTGGCGTTCGTTTATGAGGTCTGCGCCGTAAGCCTTTTCAAGCATTGTGCCTGCCGCAACTTTGCAAGGATAAGAGCCCAACCGCATTGTACCGCCTTTTATAACACCTTCCTGGTTTTTCATCAAATCTATTACAGGATGTTCGCAAAGCTCGTCAAACTCGCGGCTGTTTGCATCTGCATAACCAAGTACGCTGCGGGCAAATTCAATTACTGCNNNATTCCAAGACAGATTCCAAAATACGGCAGTTTGTGCGTTCTGGCGTATCGGCAGGCACAAACCATGCCTTCAATACCACGGTGACCGAATCCACCCGGCAGAATAATTCCGGCACAGTCCGCAAAAATTAATGCGGCACTTTCATCTGTCACACTGTCGCTGTCCACCCATTTGATTTTTATGTTTTTGCCCACAACAAAACTTGCGTGATTCAGGCTTTCAACAATGCTCAAATATGAATCGTGAAGCTTCACATACTTGCCGACAAGCGCAACTTGAATCTCGCCTTTGCGTGCATGAATCGTGTCTACCATTTTCTGCCAATGCGAGATATCGCAGGGTTTTCCTTCAATTCCAAGCTCACGGCAAACAACTTCGTCCATTTTCTGCTCGTGCAGCATGAGCGGAACTTCGTACAGGCTGCTTAAGGTGCGGTTATCAATAACACAATCTTCCGTAACGTTGCAAAAAAGCGAAATCTTTTTTCGTATTTCATCGGGCACTGCCTCATCGCTTCTTGTTACAATTATGTCCGGGTGAATACCAACGGCCATAATCTCTTTAACCGAATGCTGCGTAGGCTTGCTCTTGAATTCGTCCGAACCGCTGATGTATGGCACAAGACAAACGTGAATAAAAAGGCAGTTTCGTCGTCCAACCTCAATCGCAAGCTGGCGGATTGCTTCAAGGAACGGCTGGCTCTCAATGTCGCCGATTGTTCCGCCAATTTCCACGATGCTAACATCCGCACCCGAAACTTCGGCGTTTTTCAGGATAAAATCCTTTATCTCGTTTGTAACATGCGGAATAATCTGCACAGTCTGACCAAGATACTCACCCTGCCGTTCTTTATTCAGCACGTTCCAGTAAACACGACCACTCGTGAGGTTAGAATATTTTGTAAGATTTTCATCTATAAAGCGCTCGTAATGCCCGAGATCAAGGTCTGTTTCAGCGCCGTCATCGGTGACAAAAACTTCGCCGTGCTGAAACGGGCTCATTGTGCCCGGGTCTACGTTCATATAAGGGTCAAGTTTTTGTGAAGCGACCTTGAGCCCGCGGCATTTTAAAAGTCTTCCGAGCGATGCCGCCGTTATTCCTTTTCCAAGTCCCGAAACAACACCGCCGGTTACAAAAATAAACTTTGTCATAATAATCCCCCCGATAAAACAATTGTCATCCAAATGACTGCAAACAAATGACAGGTTAAACAAAAAAGGCGCACATTCCATCAGGCGACTATGAGCCGTCAAATCGAATGAACGCCTTTGTTCAATTTCTATGTGTTTATTCTATGAAGTTTTGACACAGGTGTCAAGGTAAAAAAATTTACAACAATTTACAGTGCATTAATATCCACAAGGCTTACGTTGTCGAGCGAATATGTACTTGCAAGGCAGTCAGCAAGAGCATTTGCCGTATCTATTGCCGTAAGACAGTCTATATTGTGTTCAACGGCAAGTCGGCGGAGCTTTACGCTTTCGGCTACCGGATCGCGCCCCTTTGAAGAGGTAGAAATTACGTAAGCAACCTTGCCGCTTTCAAGCAGGGTCATTACGTTATTGTGGTAATCTTCATGTACCTTGGCTACATGAGTTACTGACATGCCGCTGCGTTCAATCGTAGAGGCATTGCCGCTTGTAGCGTAAAGGGTAAAGCCGAGGTTTGCAAATTTACGGGCAAGAGCCGGGAGCTCTGGTAAATCACTATTACGAACTGAAAATAGAACACCACACGGTTCCGAAACAGCTTCAGAATCCGATCCGTGTGACAATTGCTCCTTTGGTCGTATCATTTTCCAGCCGGCGGCAAACATTCCCTTGTAAAGAGCTTCTTCCAGAGTAGCTGCAATTCCGAGAACCTCGCCGGTAGACTTCATTTCAGGACCAAGGTGGGTATCTACGTCCATGAGCTTTTCAAAGCTGAAGACCGGAGCCTTAACTGCAAAATAATCAGGCTTGCGATAAAGTCCTGTTCCAAAGCCGAGGTCCCGCACTTTTTCCCCAAGCATTGCGCGGGTTGCAAGTTCTACCATAGGAACGCCGCTGACCTTACTCAGGTAAGGAACAGTTCGGCTGGAACGAGGGTTTGCTTCTATGATGTTCAGTTCGCCATTGTAAAAAAGCCACTGAATATTTACAATTCCTTTTGTTCCCAGGGCAAGAGCCATGGCGGTAGATTTTTCTACAACCTCTTTTTCCATTTCCGGAGTAAAGCTCCAAGCCGGGTAAACTGCGATAGAGTCGCCGGAGTGAATACCTGCTCGTTCGATGTGCTGCATGATGCCAGGAATAAGGACATCTTCTCCGTCGCAGATGCAGTCTATTTCAAGCTCGATGCCTTCCATATATTTGTCTATGAGGACCGGATTTTCAATTCCCTGTCGCAAAATAATTTTCATGTATTCTTTGATGTCAGCACTGTTGCGGGCAATAATCATGTTCTGGCCGCCGAGTACATAGCTTGGACGCATAAGAACCGGATAGCCTAATTTGAATCCGGCTTCCAGTGCTTCTACTTCGTTGAGAACAGTGAGCCCGCGTGGTCTGTTTACGTGCAGATTTTCGCAGAGCTCTTCAAAACGTTCGCGATCTTCGGCAAGATCAATGGCATCCGCGCTTGTTCCCAAAATACGCACGCCCTTACTGTCCAAGTATTTGGCAAGCTTGATAGCGGTTCCTCCGCCGAATGCAACAACAACGCCAAGTGGTTTTTCTACGGCAAGCACGTTCATCACGTCAACAGGCGTGAGCGGCTCAAAATAAAGACGGTCGGCGGTATCAAAGTCGGTACTGACCGTTTCCGGATTGTTGTTTATAATCGCCACATCGTAGCCCAGTTTTTTGAGTGCCTGAATACACTGAACCGAAGAGTAGTCAAACTCGATGCCCTGTCCGATGCGGATTGGGCCCGAGCCGAGAACTACGATAGTGCGCCGTTCGCTTCGCGAACTTCCCGAGTTTTTGCTTTGCAAAAACTCGCGGTTTTTTATTTTATCTCGTTCCGCTAAAAAAGCAGCCGCTTCGTTGTCGCCGCCGGTGCATGAATAAAAATACGGCGTTTCAGCGTCGAACTCGCCGGCGCAAGTATCTACCATCTTGAATGAGCGAGGTGGATATAGCATTTTTTCATCTGCAGACAGATTTGTTTTGGCTTTACCTTCACGAAGGCAAATTGCATTCTCGTAATTACAGATATTTTCAAGCTTGTGCAAGAACCATTCATCAATTTTGGTAATTTCGTGGATTTCATCAACGCTCATGATGCCGCGCTTCAAAGCCTGATAAACCGCAAAAATGCGCTGGTCTGTGCATTGAGCCACGCGCTCGCGGATTTTGATATCGCCCTCTTTTTCAAAGACCGGCAGGTTAAGGTCTTTTGCGCCAAGCTCCGCGCCGCGCACAGCTTTTAGTATGGCTTCTTCAAAATTTTGACCGATAGCCATAACTTCGCCAGTGGCTTTCATCTGCGTGCCGAGCTTGCGGCTGGCGTATACAAACTTTTCAAACGGAAACTTAGGCATTTTTACGACAACATAATCGAGTACCGGCTCAAAGCAAGCCTTTGTCTTTTTGGTAACGAAGTTCGGAATCTCGTCAAGCGTAAAGCCGACGGCGATGAGCGCGGCGACTTTTGCAATAGGGTAGCCGGTTGCCTTGGAAGCAAGCGCCGAAGAACGCGAAACGCGCGGGTTTACTTCGATTACGGCATATTCAAAAGTTTCCGGGTTGAGCGCAAACTGACAGTTGCAGCCGCCTTCGATTTCGAGCGCGCTGATGATGTTGAGCGCCGCCGAACGCAGCATCTGATATTCTTTGTCGGCAAGCGTTACAGCCGGAGCAATTACGATTGAATCGCCTGTGTGCACGCCCACCGGGTCGAAGTTTTCCATTGAACAGACTGTAATTACGTT
>DBWK01000086.1:6544-8842 GCA_002308875.1 Treponema sp. UBA1240 | reverse complement strand
GCAACAATCTGAGAAATTGTTGTTTCCTGCTGTGACATAAAGTCATCTGGATAAGTGATGTGCTGGATCATTCCGCCTTCACTTGCTTTTCCATAGCGTTTGATGAGCTCTTCTGCACCGCGAAGGTCATCTTCTGACTGAGAAACTGTACCGGTTACAATACCGATATGGAATGTTTTGTTTGTTGTTTCTGCTGGGGTTTCTTTTTTTCCGCCTGCAAAAACCAGAGAAGCAGCGAGCATAATAAGAACTGCTGCAATCAGTGTTTTTTTCATGATAAGTCCTCCAAATTACAGATAAACTGCAATAGTGCAATTTTAAGGAGAAAAAACGAATTTAACAATAGGCTGAATGGAGATTTACGCGAAAAAGAGAAAAAAATATCGAATTTGGGCTGACAACGGACAAGCGATAGTAAGGGCGCACGAAGTGCGTTCCGGAGCGGGACGGTCAGAATGACCTGTCCGCGCAAGGTTCCGCCTGTCGCGCCTTAGAACAATCCGGAAATTACGCCGTCGTCATCAACATCAATCGTGTGAGCCGCCGGAGTTTTTGGCAAGCCTGGCATTGTCATTATATCGCCCGAAAGCGGCACGATAAAGCCCGCGCCTGCATAAAGCCTTACGTCACGAATCGGGAACGAGTAGTTTTCCGGCGCACCCTGCAGCGACTTATCGTGCGAAAGCGAATACTGCGTCTTTGCCATGCAGACTGGCAGATTACCGTATCCTTGCGCCGTATAGTCCGAAAGCCGTTTTTTTGCTTCGGCGGAGAAAGTTACTTCTGCTGCATGGTACATTTCGTGCGCTATCGTGTAGATTTTCTCCTCAAGGCTCATTGAATCCGGATAAAGCAAGCGGAAATCTGCTTTTCCTGCGTCACAAATGGCGCAAACTTCAGTCGCAAGTTCCGCTGTGCCTTCGCTTCCTTTGCCCCAACCGTCACAAAGAATCGCCTTAATGCCTTCTTTTTTGCAAAGGGATATAAGAAGCTCCGTCTCTTCGTTCGTGTCTGTTACGAACTTGTTCACTGCGACGACTACCGGAACACCGAATTTCTTAAGGTTCCCGATATGCGCTTTCAAGTTGCAGAAACCGCGAGCTAACGCTTCTGTGTCAGGTTTCGCAAGATCGGGCTTTTTAACGCCACCGTGCATTTTAAGCGCACGTACCGTAGCGACGATAACGGCTGCATCCGGCTTAAGACCGGCTGTGCGGCACTTAATGTCGAAAAACTTTTCTGCGCCAAGGTCGGCGGCGAAACCGGCCTCCGTAACAACGTAGTCACCGAGCGCAAGTGCACATTCGGTGGCGTTCAGGCTGTTGCATCCGTGCGCAATGTTTGCGAACGGGCCGCCGTGAATAAAAGCCGGTGTTTTTTCGAGTGTCTGCACAAGGTTCGGCCGGATAGCATCTTTGAGCAAAGCCGCGACCGCGCCCGAAATGCCCAGCTGCCCAAGCAGAACTGGCTCTTTGGCGTAGTTTTTGCCGATTACGATTTTATTCAGACGCTCTTTCAGCTCGGAAATTGTGCGTGAAAGACAGATTATCGCCATCACTTCGCTTGCAACCGCAATATTAAAGCCGTCTTCGCGCGGAACGCCTTCTGTAGAGCCGCCAAGCCCTATAACAACTTTCCTAAGAGCGCGGTCGTTCAAGTCTACACAGCGTTTCCATGTTACAGTGCGCGGGTCAATGCCAAGCACATTTCCCTGATGAATATGATTATCTATCAAAGCGGCAATCAAGTTTGTCGCAATAGAAATTGCATGGATGTCGCCAGTAAAATGAAGGTTTATATCTTCCATAGGGACAACTTGTGAATATCCGCCACCGCAAGCACCGCCCTTAATTCCGAAGCACGGTCCCAAAGAAGGCTCACGAAGCGTAAGAATCGCGTTTTTCCCGATGCGCCTCATACCATCTGCAAGTCCCACGGATATAGTGGATTTTCCCTCGCCAGCGGGTGTAGGCGTAATAGCAGTAACAAGGACAAGCTTTCCTCTTTTCTTGCTTTTCTGAAGCTCGCGGAGTTTTTTTATCGTTATTTTAGCTTTATATTTTCCGTAAAGGTCTATATCGTTTTCCGTAAGTCCGATTTTCGCCGCAATGTCTACGATCGGATCCATCTTGTTCTGCTGTGCAATCTCTATGTCTGTCATAATGGGAAATTGTATCAGGTGTTGTTAAAAAATAAAAGTAGTTAGGAGGAAGAATCCCCCACGCTACAGCCTCCTCGACCGCACAATGGCGGTCTGCGGTGGCTTACGCTCCCCCCTAGGGAGCGACCCTGCGCGTT
>DBWK01000086.1:0-6500 GCA_002308875.1 Treponema sp. UBA1240 | reverse complement strand
TCCCGGAGAGCTATGCTCGTAGGGCGGTGCAGGCTTCAAACGCCAGCCCCGCAACGCCCCTGCTTTACCCGACAAGCATATCTCGTCGGCATTTCGCCAAACCCCGCGAAGCTTACTGCGACAGCAGTTTTTCGAGCGTAATTGTTTGACCGAGCGCGTTTTGCAAAGCAACAAACGGCTCCACAGTTGGCGTGGTTTGTCCGTTCTGGGCGTTTCCGCTTTTTCTGGCGGGTTTGTCGAGTTTTTGCCGCTTTTGGTCGGCTTTTACGGCGCGAATCAACAGGTTTTTCGGAGTGTCTTCCATGTCGATAAACTCCAGTATTTGCGTACTGTAGCCGGAGATTTCAAGAAGTTCCGCGCGCATTACGTCTGTTGCCAGCGCGGAAATTCTCTCTTTTATAATACCGTATTTGAACATCGCTGAAAAAGCTTGGTCAGGTACGTGCTTTTTTGTTAACGAGTTAAGTTCGTGCTGGCAGCAGGGTACGGAAAGTATGCATTTTGCGCCGTTTTTCACCGCGTAAGAAAGCGCGTAATCGGTCGCGGTGTCGCAAGCGTGGAGCGTTATCACTAGGTCGGGTGCGGTGCTGCCCGAAAAATCCGCGACATCGCCACAAATAAAGTCCATGCCGGTGTACCCGCACGCTGAGGCAAGCTCTCTGCAGTGATGAATAACGTCTTTTTTCAAGTCGATTCCCGTGATATGTGCCGCAAGTCCTTTTATCGCCGTAAGATAATAATAAACAGCGAATGTCAGGTACGATTTGCCGCACCCAAAATCAACAATTTCGAGCGTGCGGGGGAGTGTTTCTGAGCTGCGCGTTTCTTGAATTTCCGGGGCTTTCGGGGCGATTTCGTCAGTTTCAGAGGCTTCGGGCGCGCCTAAACTCGGCAAAATATCGTCAACAAACTCCAAAAAGCGGTTTATTTGGCGGAATTTGCTGTATTTTTGCGCGTGAACCTTACCGTCCACCGTCATTATGCCAAGCTGAACAAGAAAATCGACGGGCGCGCCCTCTTTTAAAAGATAATTTTTCTGTCTGTCGTGTGGCTGTGCAAGATGCATTGCCTTGCCTGCGGCCAACATTTCGGCGGGCAAAAGCTGAACGTTCCTCATGTCGGTCGTATTCGCCGGGCTGGAGGTTCCGCGCGGAATTCCTTCATGCGCGTTTTTGGCGACAGTTGCCGGAAAATCCGCGCCGCGCGGAGCCTCTTCACGCACATTTTCCACAAAACTCGTCGGCAAATCTGCACCGCGCACATTTGCTTTCGCCTTGCGTAGTACCGTGCATTTTCCTTTTTTGTTTGCAAGAATCGTGATTGTTTCCGCTGTAGTTTCTATTGTAGCGTTTTTGAAAAAAGCCGGAATGTTGGCGCAAAAAAATCATCAAGCTCGGTGCGCTCCAATTTTCCGTGAAAAACTTGCGTTCCGGCAGTCGTTTCAGTGCGGTAAATATCGCCTGCTTTGCAGAGCTTCACTTTTGAACGCACGTCCGAACCCGGCTTTTGACCAGCTTTCGCCGGCTTAGAGAGAACGGCTTTTATCACATCATCATTTTCTGAAAGGAATTTCATTTGTTTTTATGCCACTGCACGAAAATCGCTACATATGTAACTTATGCGAACAATACATCTTTTGTACGGTTTGTGTAAACCGTTATGTTTGGTAAAACTACATCTTTAACGAAATACCAAGCGAAATTCCAGAAAGAAGATAGTTTACGACCGTTTTTGAATCAATTTCACTTATGTCTACTACGGTCCCTGGAGTTCCATCGCTTTTATGTTGAAGAGAGAACGGAATAATAAACTTTTTGTAAAAATAGGCAGTTCCATATTTCTTATAAAAGCTATATTCCAAACCGACATTAATATATACTATTCCTGCTTTGTCCAGTTCTGACCATTTATATTTTTTCTCACCGGTATCCTCAATTTCTAACGATTCCCAAATATATTTCTGCCAAAAAGACAAACCTTCTAGCTTTTTCCATTCTGTATTAGTTATGGAATCTTGGGATAAGCAGAAAAAAATTGCTGTATCCAGCTTAAATTTCAGATTGTTCGTAGAAAGTAAACCGGAAGCTCCGATGGTACATAAATGTGCGTTATAACTTGAGGTTACTTTAAAGTAGTCAAAAACAAAATAAAGTGCCTGCTGATTCTGTTGAGTCAATGCCCCGGAAAAATCTCCAGAAGCGTATAAATACGAAGCAAAAGGAGAAATCTTATAAGATATCAGACTGGTATCCCCAAAAAAACTATATGAATAAAGTGCGCCAATAAAAAAATTGTCAGAAGAAAAAAGTTGTTCTGCACGGTCATTGCTAAGTATTTTTAAGTTGAATGGTGCATAAAATAAGCAAAAAAAGTTTTTGTTGAATGATATTTCTGCTCCAGAAGCAAAGGCGTATGGAATTTTAGGATAGCCCATAAAATAAGCTAAATCTCCTTCTTTTGCATTAAGAGTGGCAAAATAAAAGAAAGGTTTGATTTGTAATTCGTAGAAATACAAAGGGATTTGTATGCCAGAATACAACAAAGAAAGTCCTTTGTTCGAAAACTTGTTACCAATATCTAATTTTACTTCAGAAGTTTGAAAAACACCGAACTGTGGATTTATGCAAAATAAATCGCATTTATACCCGGTAGAAAAATTAAATAAAGCGCAATCGCTGTTTATGGCTGAAAAATCTGATTTTATATAGTTGACGTTGGTGTTGTAAAAAAAATCTATGTTGGGATTTTCAATGTTCATGTTGAAATTTAACATGAACGCAGAAGATGTGTCGTCACTGTATATGTTTGTGTATTCTGTGCCGGATTCAAAAGAATGCAAAAATACCGGAGCTAAAAACAAAAAAAATGATACTGTAAGATATTTAAATAAACGCATAATTTAAAAGGATGCCGCACAAAGGGCAAAGCTCTTTGTGCGGCAAGTGCACTAACTAGATAAAACTATTTGGAATAAGAAAGATTTACAATCATAGGAGGCAACATATTGCCTGATTGCAGACCATATAAGAACATATCAATATAGTCATATGTCTGACCGTTTCCACGGCGCAAAATCGAAACAAGGTCTTTGACAATATCTGTATCTAATTCCCAACCAATCTGAACCTGTCTTATATTAAGTGTATTAGATGCAATATTATCCCAATTAAGTTCAGCTTTAATGGCAGCATAAATCTGAGTTTCTATGTCTTTTGTATAATCCAAGACAAGTTTGTTTCTCAATTCTACATTTCTTCCCTGGGAATAATATCCATATACAGTTGTTTTTATGTTTCCTGCGGAATCTTTTTCGTATATGTCAGAAAGATAACCTGGTTCAAAGAATTTACCTAAGTCTACAGAAACGGCCCCTTCGCCAAAGTCAAGCTCGAATTGTGTTCCTGCTCTAACTGATGTGGCAAAATCTTCTACCATATCATATACAGGGTCACCGTAATTCTTAATCATATCTTTTATTGCAGAAGGATATGTTTCGCTTGTTTCTGTTACGTACTTGTATGATGCCATGATTGTATTCAAAGCCCCAAGTATAGTTGCTTTTGATTCTTTCATAGCGGTTGCGCTTCTTAAGCCGAGAGTGTTTGTATTGGAGAGCATTGCTGCAACTTCTATTCCGGGCTCGGTATCCCAAACGTCCCAAAGGGTGTCCTTTACATCCATGCTAAGGTCGTATGAAGAAAGCCACTGAAACAAACCCTTTACAATATCTGTAGCTGCAAAAAGAACGTCAACTTCTGCCTTACCGATTTTTACAGAACTGCTTCCAAATATCTGGCTAAGATTAAGGGCTTCTGTAATGTCAGACGGAAGTTCTATACTTGCCTGTGAAATTTCAGAAGCTACTTTTTTTGCGTTGTTGTATTTCGTGCCGAAAACATCAAGGATATTGTCTATCTGATTGTTGAAGCCATTTGCGTTGCAAGACAATATGTTCATAAGCATAAGATATGATATGGTGTTGCTTGTTTGCAATGTTTTATATAACGTAGAGTTATACGTATCCATATCTATTCCGGCAGGGATAAGGAATTCTGGGTTTTTTTGCCTTCCGTTTATGACTGTGATGTATTTCTGGTTCTTTGGGGTTGATGTATACCTGAAGTTGCTATAGTCTGATGAGTCATCGTAGTTACTGCTGTAATAACTCAAGTAACTAATCATATATTCACCGGTTTCAGAAGGAACAGGATTCTTTATAAAAGGAGTATTGTTGCTGCTTGCGAAGAAGATGCGAACAAAAGGTCCGCCGAGATCATCAAGATTATCAAAATCACTGACATTAAAATTTTCAGCAGCAGTCTTTTGGGCGTTAATATATGACGGTATCCATTCATCGCCTTCATCGTGTATATATGATACATCAGCATAATAGTCATTACCAAATGTACCTGATACGTATATACCGTTACTCAATAATTCGCCTGTTACACGGAGATAACCACCAGATTCGTTTTTTGTAAAGGAATAAGGAGTATAATAATGACGAGATGTGCTTAAATACTCTTTCGTCCATTCACCGCCGCTTATAAGTGCGTTCATGGTTTGCGGGTAATTTTTGAAACCGTAGTTCTCTTTCAAAAGCTTTGCGACGCTTTCATCCGTACTTATTGAAGCAAGCTCGGCAAGTGCATAGTAAAGTTTTGTCTCGTCTGTCTTGTATGTGTCATACGCTTTTTTGAACAAAGCAACTACACCGTCAAAATCGGGTAAAGAGCCCTTCGGATGATGAAGCTCTTCTATGGCTTCGTCTATGTAACCTTTAGCCTCAGCTTTTTTGTCAATTGCAGCCTGCTGGTTTTCAGAAACATTAACAGTAAAGCTGCCTATCAGTTCACCGACATAAGTAACTTTTACTATGTTGCTTCCGGCTGTTGAAGAGTCAAAACCGCTTATTGTACAGTTTTTATTTGTAAGTGCTATTTTTTCGCTTGTGTTGTCACTGTAAGAAATTTCAGCAAACAATCCAGAATAATCAAAAGAATCGCCCTTGATGTATTCAACTTTTGCATTTTCTGTGACAAGCTTTGTACCTGTTACAACGAGCTTTATTGTAACTGTGAAGCTACCTATGAGTTTTCCGTCGTAAGTTACTTTTACCGTAACATTACCGGCTTCTGAAGAGTCAAATCCGCTTATTGAACAGTTTTCGCTTGTGAGCGGGAGATTCTTTGTAGCTCCGCCTTCGTATATCAATTTTGCATATAAACCTGAATAATCAAATCTTTCAAGAGTAATGTATTCGGTTTTAGCTGTTGTATTGATAAGCTCCACTTTAGAAACTTTAATTTCTTCTACACTAGTAATTCCGGTTGGTTTTACAAAGGAATCGAGAATCTCTTCCGCAATATTCAAAGTTGTTGTTCCGGTAACCTCTGCAATTGTAACATTTTCGGTTATGTTAACAGCAGGGGTATTCGGTGTTTCTGTGGAATCATCAGTTTTTACTACGATTTTTGTAATCTGTCCACCAGCGAGGTTGATGTAATCGACAGTAGACGCAATTTCAAGGGTAGTAACTTTTGAAACTGTTGTAGTTCCAGAAGTCGTTTCGTCTTTAACCTCAAGCTTTGTCTTGTTTGCTATGACAGTTAATTGCTTAGTGATTTCTGTGTTTTTCAAGACAACGCGTACTTTGTCTTTCTTAATTTCAACAGATTCAACTTTTGAGCGTGACAAATGAATACTGTTTTCGCCACCGCCGTTAATTTCAAGCTTGGTAATGTCCTTACAGTTCTTTAAGGTAACATCACCGTCGCCAACATTTGCACCAATAATGATTACGGCTTCAGAAACAGAGTTAAGCTCAACTCCAGGAGCGTTAATGGTAAGTGTTTTTCCGCCCATCTTAAGGTTTTTGATTGTGATGGCTGAGTCTACAACCGCATCTTCTGCGATTCTTACATTTCCAAAGTCGATGGAAACTGATGCATCTTTAATTCTGTCTGTAAGGGTGTCTCTAACAACAGGAAGTTCTGGCTGAGAAGAATTCGGGCATCCCACAAAGGTGAGCAACATTATTGCAAATAATCCTGCAATAATCCATCTTTTTGTTTTCATAAGCTTCTCCTTTTATGCCTTGTGCATAATTTTTGGCTATAAAAAAAAGACACACCCTGCAGAATTTACAGGACATGTTCTTTGTTTTTGAGAATACTAGTGAGAAGATGTTATTAATTGAATTCTTTACTATATTACAAGAGAAGAGGATGTGTACTAATTTACTTTTTGTCTCTGATACAACTTTTTGTTTTTTCATAGAAAATAATTGTACCACAGATATTTAGTTTGTCAAATGTAAAATATTTTATAAAGAAACAAAAATGCAGATGTCGGGGAAAATCGTTGGTTTAAACTGTAAAAGCATGCTTGTGAAACGCAAAACGCTGGCGAAACGCGGTTTATATGCCGAGTTTGTTGAGCGCGATGCAAGCCTCATACATCGGGAGTGGTGTTGCAAGCAACGTTATTCCGCTTTCTTC
>DBWK01000115.1:6757-7947 GCA_002308875.1 Treponema sp. UBA1240 | reverse complement strand
CATCAGTCCACATTCGGCGGAAATCCGCTTGCATGTGCCGGCGGACTTGCGGTTCTCTCTGAACTCACTTCCGATGGTTTTCTTAAAAACGTACAGGAAACAGGCGAGTACATCCGGAATACAATCCGCTCATGGAATTTGCCGTGTGTAAAAGAAGTCCGCGGAAAAGGGCTTATGATCGGGATTGACATTACACAAAGCGCCGGCGAAGTGCAGAAAAAATGCCTTGAAAACGGACTTTGCATTTCAACTGCAGGTCCTAACACAAGCCGCTTTTTGCCACCGCTTATTCTCACAAAAAAAGAAGCGGATGCCGGACTTGCAATTTACAAATCCGTGCTTGAATCCACAAAATAAAAGGAATACGTTATGTCGCAGCTTGCAATCCCAAAGAAATATAAACCGTTGCTCTCCGTAAAGGAAACGGAACACGCAATCGTCATGATAAAGGACTTTTTTCAGCTTGCATTGTCAACTGAATTAAATCTTACCCGCGTTACCGCACCGCTTTTTGTACCGCGCGGAACTGGTCTTAACGACGATTTGAACGGCGTTGAACGTCCTGTTGCTTTTCCTGTAAAGGACATGAATGAGCTTACACTCGAAATAGTTCATTCACTTGCAAAGTGGAAGCGCGTTAAAATAACAGAACTCGGCTTGCAGCGCGGCTTTGGTATTTATACCGATATGAACGCTATCCGCGCAGATGAGGAATTGGACAATATCCACTCTCTGTACGTTGACCAGTGGGACTGGGAAATGGTTATTTCCGACAAAGACCGCACAATTGCGTTCCTCAAAGATACTGTACGCAAGATTTACCGCTGTCTTAAGAGAACGGAGTTTTATATTTACGATCGTTTTCCTCAGATTGTACCGGTATTGCCGGAAGAAATCACCTTTTTGTATGCGGAAGACCTTGCAAAACAGTTCCCGAACAAAACACCCAAAGAACGCGAAAACGAAGCCGTAAAAAAATACGGAGCAGTATTCCTAATGGGAATCGGTGCAAACCTTTCGGACGGCAAACCGCATGACGGACGCGCACCCGACTACGATGACTGGATCAGCAAAAACGAAGACGGCTATCAGGGCTTGAACGGCGACCTTTTGGTATGGAACCCTGTACTTGAAAACTCTTTTGAACTTTCTTCCATGGGTATCCGTGTTTCGCCCGAATCCCTCAAAAA
>DBWK01000115.1:0-6575 GCA_002308875.1 Treponema sp. UBA1240 | reverse complement strand
CTGCTGTAATATGCAGATTATTCTCGCGTCAGTCCTTACGGAAACAACTCCTCTCGGCGTGCCGCTCAAAGCGGCGTCAAATGTCTCGTTTTTAAAGAAAAAAGGCTTTAAGGATGTGGAGCTTGTTTCTGTTTTGCACGAGG
The DNA here is from genome assembly GCA_002308875.1 of Treponema sp. UBA1240. Lineage (GTDB taxonomy): Bacteria > Spirochaetota > Spirochaetia > Treponematales > Treponemataceae > UBA1240. The sequence goes on along the minus strand of DBWK01000115.1, from coordinate 6,432 downwards.
ACGCGGCACAAAACGCAGATACAGCAGAACTGCTTGTGAAGGAAATACAAGAACACATTAACGGAAGTAAACAAACAGCCGTATTTTTTGCCTATACCACGAAAACAATAAAATTTGTCATAAAAGCAGCGGAACTTGTAAAAAACAAACAGAATTCTTCACTGGTTCTGATATGTTTTGGCGCTGAGAATCAGGAACAAATTCAGCATTGTAAGGACTATGAGGTTTTTGATTACGTAATCACAGGCGAACCGGAAGTTTCGTCGGCGGAACTGCTGCAAAACCTGCGCGGAACACAAAAAACAGTTTTTATAACAGGCAAAACGGCAAAAGCCGAAGACCTGCCCTCACCATGGCTTGACGGCACGCTTGACCCTGTTGACTACAACGGTGTCGTTTGGGAGCTTTCGAGAGGCTGCGGACAAAAGTGCCCTTTCTGCGCAAATCATAAGGAGAGAATACCTCTCCCGCTTTCAAGGCTCGAAAAAGAACTGGAGCTTTTCGCAAAAAAGAAAGTGCCGGAAGTATATGTTAAAGACAAAGTTTTTAACGTCGACAAAGAACGCGCACTCAAACTGCTTTCGCTAATGCAGAAAAAACTGCCTGATGCGCACTATCAGTTCAGTGTAAGTGCGGACCATATGGATAAACAGCTTGTACGAGCTTTTTGTGCATTGTCCTGTTCTCTTCAGATAAACCTTATAAGTTCAAGCCCAACCGTGCTTAAAAACTGCGGAATGAGCTTTGACAAAAAACAATTCGCCCACAAAATCCGTATGCTTAACGACAATGAGCTTATATTCGGCTTTAATCTGATTTACGGTCTTCCGGGTGACACCTACCCTTCTTTCCGTGAAACTTTGGATTACGCTCTTTCGCTTTATCCCAACCATCTTGAAATACACAGGTTTTCACTAATTCCGGGCACAAAGCTCTCCACCGGTGCCGAAAAGACCGGCATTAGGGCGGAAAACGAACCGCCGTTCCATATTCAGGTTTCGCCCACATTCTCGGAGCTTGATCTTTTAAAGGCAGAAAACCTTGCCTTTGCCTGTACCGTTTTTTATACCGCCGGCAGAGCAGTTCCGTGGTTCCTGTCCGTAATTCATCCGCTAAAGATAAAGCCTTCGCAGTTCTTTTCGGACTTTGCCGAATGGTTGCGCTGCAACAACTGCGCAAAGAGCACAGGCTTTGATCCTTTCAGTCAGCCCCATACCGAAATTGAAAAAATACAGCTTTTGTTTCTCGAACTCAAATACGAAGAAAAAAGGCTTTCATTCGCTTTTCCTGTTGTAAAAGACGTTGTATGCTTAAACGGTGCGCTGTCGCGGTTGTTTGCCGAAGGCGAAGAAACAACACTAAGAACAATGTATCATCCTGACGACATTCTTGGCGGTTCAGCATTTGATGTTACAGCCTTTGCCGAAGAAGCCTGCGCAGAACCCTGCACCGTCCGCGTCTTTAACAATAACGGCAGCCCCGATTTCCAGATAATTTAGTGTTTCATCCTATGAAACAAAGTGTTTCATCCGATGAAACATTTATACGATCCTCATTTTCTGACAGTCCTCGACTATTTTCGTGCCGCAAAACAACTTTAATCATCCAGGGAATGGGACGCAGTATTAGTTAAAAACGGCGGATGGCGCGAACCTTATATTCATCGCTTGTATTCCATGAATTTCGACCCTCAACATAATGGTAAGCCCAGCTAGCTGGTTCACTTTGCGATGATGACCAATACCAATCATCAGCAGAAATACTTGTAGCTCCGGTTCCAATCTTGCTGAAAGCAGCATTTACCGTATTCTTAGCCTGTATAAGTGTTTCTATTATTTCTATTGAATAGAGATTCCAGCCTCCAGTGTATCCGTTTACAGCTACTCCGTAAGAAGTACAATAATTGCTTGCATCAGCCCATGAAAGAGTGCTTTCATTTAAACCAACACCAAACCACTCGCCATCACCGGCTGATGCAAATATAACCGCTACCGCGGCTGCTTTTTGCCACTCTTTCATAGGATTGGAAGCATCAAAATTAGTATAAGGTGTTGCCGAACCATCACTGAATACTATATTACCGACAGCATTCGGTGATGCAAGAAAACCCATATTAGGTGTATAGTCGACTCTTATAGGTATTTCCACTATTCTATCCTGATAACCTGGCGCACTAAGCGTACAATATATTGTGCAGGTACAGTTAGCAGCTCCATCATAAGGAGTATCTTCACCACTAACAAACTCTTTGACTGATATAGTAAATGTTGGGTCTGAACCGTTTTTTCCCCTGCCCGGGGCAAATGTTGCGCTCCAAGAATAAGAAGTGTCTGATGGTAAGCTTTCGTTTACTTCAAATGTATATCCACTATTCCAGTGGGCTGGAAGTGCACTGTAATATCCATCGGAATTTTGATAACCACAGGCTGAGGTTATCCCTAAGGCCGTAGTATCGGCAAGTGTTAGTGGCTCAGTAAATTTTACAGTAGCGGTGTCTTCCTGAGAATAGCTTGCAGGTAAATTCGGGTGGCTAACCGTACATTTGATTGTCAGAGTTTCAGTAGATGTTGGAACATTTTCGTTGTTATTCCGCATAGCTTTAATGGTCGGTGTTATTTGGTGTTTATCAGTACCACTTGCCAGTTGTGCTCCTCCAACAACCTCCCAGGTATATACCGCACCGTCAGGAATATTAGTATCGTCCACTGTTAATGTGAATGTTTTAGTCATGTCGTCGGGACCAAGATGATAAGCACCACCTGTTTTCGGATGAGTATTAGGAAGACCTGACGGATCAATCTCGAATGCCGATATTGTAACCTGATATACATAGATAGAAGTGTCTTTAGTTTGCGTAGAACCGATTTTATCGGCATGGTCAATTTCACATTCTACATGAATTTGTGTTGAGGATGTTCCGATAGTACCCATCTGTGAAGGTGATATATTTACCGTCTGTCCTGTTCCTGAAACATCATTTCCGTTAACTTTCCAGTGGAATTCGGTATTCAATGGGAAGCCGCCGGTTCTTGATGCTGTAAAAGTGAAATAATCCGTTGTAGATGAGGCATTGTAGATTTTATACGGCGAATTTGTTCCAGCAGTTGAAGGCTTACTGTCCAGACTTACGGAAAAATTAGTCGGCAGAGTAACTTTCTTGAATACCTTTATAGTCTTGCTTTTAATAAACTGCGGCTCTCCCGGTATAGATACGGTACACAGTATTATCAGGTCACTGGCATTGGATGTATTAGTTCCGAGAGAGTTTTCGCTCAAACCATATTCAGCAATTGTTTTTGTGATTGTTCCTGATGTTCCGCTGAAAGGAGTATTTCCAGGTACCTGCCATGCAAATGTCGTTCCGTCAGGAAAATCACCACCACCATTCATTGCTATTCCGAATGTAAAACTGTCGGTCAAGTTGCTAATTTCGTATATATTGCTTGCATTCGGGGATGGTGAAGTTAAGTTTATATCACAGTTCGGTGTGCCGAACACGGTGGAGAGCGTAATATCGCCCTGAATACCGTTTATAAAGTTGCCGTATGTTACTCCGTTCTGCGCACATTGCCACTGCATATTCGGTGTGGTTGTTTCTGCAGAAAGGTCTAATCCGCTGTCATGGTAGAAATATCTTGTAAAAGTGCTGGATGTCTGGGTGTTTGTGCAGGTTGCCTTGTACTGGTGCTCAAATTTTTCTACTTTTGTGTTGCCTTTTGTTACACGTGCCTGTCGCGGTGTTGATTCTCCTGCAACGTAAAAATCTACTGTAATAACAGTGTTGGTTATTGAACCGTCATTCTGGATGACTGCAATTAAATTATTTATCTCCGTGCTGGCATAGTTTTGATTGTAAAAGTAATGGTCAATTACAAGAGGTGTGCCGCCGGTAGTGTTTACGCCGTTACCGCCTGAACCGCCGTTTGCTCCTCCGGAATTGCCGCTGCCGCCCCAACCGCCTGCGTTGTGCGTGGTATATTCGCTGGCAGGAATACTGGCACCGCCTGCTCCGCCGCCTCCACCTCCGCAGTTTGTAAATATAAGGGAAAAACACAAACAAATGCTTATTATTGCGAATATTTTTGAGAATATATAACTTTTTTCACAACATTTTATCTTTTTCATAGAAACATTATGCATAAAAAAAGCAAAAACACATTTCTGTTACACTACAGTAAAAGTATTTTTTTTGTCAACTGGAGATATGAGATCTTTTTAATTCGCTAATTCCAAAAGTATCGGAACTCATTGTTTTATCAGGGTTTGGTTTATCATTCCATCTCCTTCATAATATTTACAATCACTAAATTTGTAAAAGTGTGTACAAAATCTAAAATTACTTTTATAATTCAGCCATGGACTTGAAAAAAATCTGGGAAGAAAACCGTAGCAAACTTAAAGAACTTTTTCTTTACGGCGTATTCGGCGTGCTTACAACAATTCTGAACATTGCTCTATACCGAATTCTTTCCGGTATTATGAATCATCTTATTGCAAACGCAATTGCCTGGGTCATCTGTGTTCTTTTTGCGTTTTTAACAAACAAGGTTTTTGTTTTTGAAAGCAAAAGTTTTGAGACAAAACTCGTTCTCAAGGAACTTGCGGCTTTTACCGCGGCACGGCTTGCCACCGGAGTTTTTGACGAGCTTTTTATGTTTACGGCAGTAGACTTGCTCAAATGCGGTCAGATGAATCTTGAAACGTTCGGGCTCACGATAAACGGCGCCACAATCGCAAAGATAATCTCCAACATAATCGTAATAATATTCAACTACATATTCAGCAAACTGTTCATCTTCGCCCAAAAAGACAAAATCAAACAAGCATAATTATTTATAGGTGTTCCAACAAACACATAAAAAACGACTGCTCTCGCCGTATTTCGTGCCGCAAAGCATGGCTTCAACCTACGGTTTCAGAATGCTTTGCGTCCCGAAATTCAGCTGCGCAGTCGTTTAATTCAATTTTATAGCTCATAAATAATTATAATTAAGAATGATTTTGTTGGAATCAACCGACTGATATAATGCGTGAGCGGGACGCAGGGAAAAAAGCAAGAAGGTAGCCCTATGGGAAGTTCTCTTGCTTTTTTCCCGTCGCTGGGACCCGCTCACGCATAAATTTAGCCGAGAGCAGTCGGTTTATTAAAACAATTTTGTTCAAAATATTTTTATTATACTTTTTTTAAAAGTCATATTATAATTCTTTTATGATTACTATTACATTTTCTTCGGGCTGCAACAGCACCTCTCCAAAATCAATCAACATTCAGGACGGAATTCCCGCAAAGGACATTATTCCCTCGCTGGCTTTCGCATACGGAATAAGCAATGTGGAAAGCATTGTTGCGGTAAAAATCAACAACGAAATCTGTCAGCTTTCCCAGCCGCTGACCATAAACGCCAATATTGAACCGGTTCTTATCAACACAAGCGAAGGTTCAACCATTTACCGCCGCACACTGTGTTTTGTTCTCGCCGCGGCGGCTCATTCAATCTTCCCCGGCAAAAGGCTTGTTGTAGGACACAGCCTTGGTCACGGCTACTACTACATTTTTGACGGCACAACTTCAAGCCGCAAGACAGAAATATCCAAGCTCAAGGCAAAGATGGATGACCTCATAAAACAGGATCTTCCTATTATACAAAAAACCGTTTCGTATCAGGAAGCGATAGAAAACTTTGACAAGCTTAATCTTATCGAAACAAAAAAGCAGTTCAAGTACCTGTGTATAAGCAAAGTTGTTCTCAACACACTTGAGAATTTTTCAGACTTTTATTATGCGCCGCTTCTTGCAAAAACAGGTCTCCTCAACTGTTACGACCTTACGGTATTCGGCGACGGCTTTTTGCTGCGCTTTCCGCCGACCGGCAAAACAGAACTTGAACCTGTTCCCGAAAGCCCGCAGCTTTTTAACATCTACAAAAAGTACAAGCAGTGGGGAAAAACCATCGGCGTAACTTCCGCCGCATCACTGAATGAGGTCATTCTTAACAGAAAAGTTAAGGATTTTGTAGGCATAACGGAAACATTCCAGAACAAGTGCTTTGCCGAAGCAGCAGACGCAATCGCTTCACGTAAAGATGCCAGAGTTGTTCTGATAGCAGGACCTTCAAGCTCAGGAAAGACAACTTCGTCCAAAAAGCTTTCGCAGCAGCTTCAGGTTATAGGGCTCAAGCCCCATGTAATAAGCCTTGACGACTACTACGTTGAGCGCAGCAAAACTCCGCGCGATGCTGACGGTAATTATGACTATGAATGTCTTGAAGCTCTTGATGTTGCCCTTCTCAACGAAAACCTTCTCGACCTTTTCAACGGAAAACAGGTTGAAATACCAAACTACGACTTTGTTGAAGGCAAACGCAATTATAACGGCAAGAATATTATCAAGCTGGAAAAGAACGACATTCTTATTCTTGAAGGAATCCACGG
>DBWK01000099.1:24010-26243 GCA_002308875.1 Treponema sp. UBA1240 | reverse complement strand
GCGTGTCTACCAATTCCACCACCCCCGCTTGATAGGGAACCGGTTTGCAACCAGCTCCCTGAGAACAGAAACCACAATAACAAAAGCATTAAAAAAAGTCAATACCTGTCAATGCTTTACGAAAAGATTGCTTCTGTACTTCTATAGAACATATAGAAATTCTAAAGAATGCAGCGAGTTTTCGCTATGCGAAAACTCGCGAAGCAAGAAAGTCATCATGATGACTTTCTTGTGACTTATTCCTGAACAGGAAGGTCTTCGTTTGTTACACCGTCTTTCTTTGCGCATGTTTTGCAAAGACGTGTTTTGTTTGCTTCAAAAGCCTGTGCAACTTTGCCTTCGATAACTTCTTTTGAGTTTTTGAGGTAACCGCAGTCTTCATGTGAGTGGTAAACTTTTCCACCCTGTGTATAGTAAACTGTAGTGTTCTGGAAATATGCTTCGGCACGTGCAAGGTCTTCCTGTGATACAGGGTTAAAGTCATAGCTGCTTACACCTGCGATTGCGAGAGCAACAACGGCTGCGATTGTGGCGATTGTCTTTGTTTTTTTGTCAGCGTCTTTGTTCAACAGAATAAGGATGATTAACGGAGCAAATGCAATTACGCTGATGATAACACCAAGGTTGTTGTACAGCCAGAAAGCCAGCTTGTTTTTTTCGGAAGCGGGAGAAATGTGGTTTGCTTTTTTCCACATTTGTGATCCGATAATAACAAAAATCAGGTCAAGAACGATTGCTCCCAGCAGGAACCAAAGCAATGAACCTTCCGGAATTGCAATCTTTCCAAAAAGGAACATTATTCCTACAACTTCAGCTGCGATTGCAAGAACCCAAAAAATAATGGCTCCTGCTCTTAAACCGGCAGAATTTCCTGTAGGCTTTGCCTTTTTCTTTTCACTCATAAATAAGTCTCCAAAAAAGTTAAAATATATTTTAGCTGGTTTTTGTCTTTAGTACAAAAACCATTGAATATTATACTTCATTTTCAAGATTATACAAGATAGATTTGGCCGATTCATCTCTTGTTTATACAGTTGGTTTGTGTTATTTTTATAGTATGCTTTTTACATTATTGTTATTTCCTTTATTGTTTTTTATTCTCACGGACGGGATTAATTGGGCCGGTACTGACGGTTCTGTTTCCATTTCAAAAAAGACGATTTATTTTCACGCGTTCTGCGGTTTAATGATTGCGGTTATTTACTGCGCAATTGACTGGTTTTTTGTTTCGCCTGTACGGTTTGCCGAGTATTCGTTCTGTGAAGAATTTGTGCGGATTTTGATATTTCAGATTCTTATGCCTGTAGGTATATGCGCAGTATTGTATTTTCTTCCTGTAAAGGAATCTTTTGACTATAAGTTTAAGAATTTTGCGTTATTAATGTTCGGCTTTTTTGCTGTTTTTCTTCCATATCATATATATACGCGGGCCAATCCTGTTCCGGCGTTTTTAAGCTTTGCAAAGCCTGTTATTATTTTAGGTTTTATTATTGCCCTGCATTATGTTCTTAAAGGTATTGCCGGGGGATTTGCAAAAAAGAAGGCAGGAATAATCGTTCTTTTCTTTTTTATTCTGTTTGTGCTGCTCGTACTTCCCCCTGTGATTGAAACACTGTGGTTTTTGTCTTTTTCTCCATGGATTGTGTATCCCGTTATTGCGGTTTATTTTGCGGTTTGTCTTCTGCTGATTCCTTTCTTGTCGGTAAAACTGAATGGATAACATTCTTAATTATATCGGCTGGAGAGGTGACCTTAGTTTTGAGGTTTCGCCGTTTAACGAAGTTGACGCACTGATTCTTTCGCAGCTGGTTTATTTGAATTTCAGCGGAGCGGTTTCTGATGATTATCATTCTTCCATTTCGCTTGAAGATCTTGTAAAAAAAATCGAAAATGAAAACCTGCTGGGTGAAATTTCACAGATTCCTCTTGCCGTAAACGAAGAAACAATTCCTCTTTTGTTCCGTGCCGCGTCATCAGCTAGATTTGCAAAGGTAAAGCTTTGTTGTTTTGTGTCAAAAATGGATGTTAACAAGGAAGAACAGTTTGCCGCCGTTACGTTCATTCTAGATAGAAAAACGGCATTTATTTCGTTCCGGGGAACGGACGGCTCAATAATTGGATGGAAAGAAAACTTTAACATGGCTTTTATGGTTCCTGTTCCATCACAAAATGAAGCCGTAAATTATGTACAGAATGCGGTTGAAAAAACATCTTACCGGTTTTATCTGGGCGG
>DBWK01000099.1:17500-23942 GCA_002308875.1 Treponema sp. UBA1240 | reverse complement strand
GGATTTGACCTTTCAGTAATAAACAGTTCTGAGTTCCGAAGCATTGTTCCGCTGATAAAAACTTATATGCCCAAGTCTTCGGTTGTAGGTACGATATTTGAACATTCCGGAATGATTACGTATGTTGACAGCAGCCGGCGTACCGGCATTCATCAGCATGATCCGTTTTCATGGGCTGTTGCGGGTAATCACTTTGTCGAAGTGCCTGAACTGACCGCGGACAGCGTTTTGTTTGATATGACGCTCAAGCAGTGGTTGAACCAGCTTTCTCATGAGCAGCTTGAAAAATTTGTTGATACGCTGTTTGATGTGCTGCTTGCTACCAACGCAAAAACTTTGGATGAGCTTTCTGATAACTGGCTGAAAAAAACAGGGGCTGCGGTTAAAGCTTTGTCCCGCATAGATAATCAAACTAAGGAAGCCGTAATGGTTGTGCTGCGACTCTTTTTTAAGAGTGCAAGAAAATCCGTTCCTTATGTGCTGTAAACCTGTATGCTGATATAAATGCAAAACTGCAAAAAAAAAGAGCTTTCCGTTACGGAAGCTCTTTTTTGGTATATAGGCTATATTATACCTTATTTGTTTACCTTTTCTTTCAGAGCTTTTCCAGCCTTGAATTTAGGTGATTTAGATGCCTTAATGTTGATTTTTGCACCAGTCTTAGGATTGCGTCCTGTACGTGCAGCGCGTTTGCCAACTGCGAATGTACCGAAACCGATGAGCTGAACTGATTTGCCTTTTGCAAGTTCACCAGAAACTGTTTCGATGAAAGCTTTGAGTGCTGATTCAGAATCTTTCTTTGTCAATCCTGTTTTCTTTGCCATTGCAGCAACTAATTCTGATTTGTTCATAATAAAACTCCTTGTTTTAACAATAACCGGAATTTAATGTTCTCATGCTTTCAGGCAGAAAAACAAAAATACCCCGAATTATTTTTTACCAATTTTTAGAGGTTTACGATTGTTTTTTATTCGTTTCGTCCCCTCCACATCTACAAGTATATATCTTATGCGGTATAAATGCAAATTTTTTTTTATGGAAATAGCAAAAATTTATAGAAAAATATATAAGTTTTGCTAATTATTTCAAATATATCAAATATTTCCAGTGCTGAAGGGCTTTTTTCAAAGAAAAGTATCGTTAAATTATAGAATATGCTATAATTATTTTCCAGTAACTAAAAAATAAAAAGCAATAAACGGGGGTTATGATGAGTTTTAGAAAGGATTTTGCCTGGGGTGCGGCTACAGCATCTTATCAGATTGAAGGCGCTTGGAATGAGGACGGAAAAGCTCCGTCAATCTGGGATGTGTTTTGTGAACAGCCTGGAAAAATTGATGACGGAGAGAATGGTACTGTTGCATGTGACCACTATCACCGCTATAAGGAAGACGTAAAACTTATGGCAGAACTTGGTTTGAATTCTTACCGCTTTTCAATTGCGTGGGCTCGCATAATGCCTGATGGTACAGGCGCTGTGAACGAAAAAGGTTTGAACTTTTACAGCATGCTTGTTGATGAGCTTTTAAAATACAACATCACACCTTACGTTACGCTTTATCACTGGGATTTACCTTATGCTCTTTATCTCAAGGGTGGCTGGCTTAATCCCGAAAGTTCCGCCTGGTTTGAAGAGTACACCAGGGCTGTGGCAAAAAAGCTTGGTGACAGGGTAAAGCATTTTATCACCTTTAACGAACCTTCCGTTTTTATGGGCTGTGGCTGTTTTCTCGGCGAGCATGCACCGGGTTTAAAGCTTGAAACCCGTGACCTGCTTCACATGGGGCACAACATTCATCTTGCGCACGGTAAAGCCGTTAAAGTGCTCCGCGAGCTTGTGCCTGATGCAAAAGTCGGCATTACGCTTGCTACAATGCCGGCCATTCCTGCTACAAAGGCTGATGAAAAAGCCGCTTATGACTCATACTTCAGTTGTACCAAAAACTTATTTTTCTGGTCGGATGCTTATTGGGCGGATCCTATTGTTTTTGGCAAATACCCCGAAAAGCTGCTTAAAGAATGTGGAGATATGTTCCCCACGTTTACGGACGATGATATGAAACTTATCAGTCAGAAAATAGACTTTTTAGGGCAGAATATCTATCAGGGAAGATATGTAGGTGAGTGGAAACGTCCTGCGGGAACACCGCATACGGAAGTTGGCTGGGATACTTTTGATACCGCGCTTGAATGGGGTGTAAAGCATTTTACAAAACGCTATAATCTTCCTATATATATTACAGAGAACGGGATTTCGTGTCATGACTGGGTAAGTTTGGACGGAAAAGTTCACGATCCCAACAGAATTGACTTTTTGCACCGTTATCTGCGCGGTCTTAAGAATGCGGCAGAAAGCGGCTGTGACGTAATGGGATATTTTCAGTGGTCGTTCATGGATAACTTTGAGTGGGCAAAAGGCTTTAATCCGCGTTTTGGTATGGTTTTCTGCGACTATCAGACGCAAAAGCGAATTCCTAAAGATTCCGCTTTCTGGTACAAAGACGTAATCAAGACCAACGGCGAAAATCTGTAAAAAAATCAAAAAAACGGGAACGTATTCGTTCCCGTTTTTTTATACTTTATTTCATTGTTTCAATAATCTCGTCGCACCACTTGTCAAATTCCGGGTCTTCGGTCTGGCATTCGGGGTGGGACAGAATATATTCAACAGTTTCGCGGAGCCCCTGGTCGGCGCGTTTTGTTGGAACGAAATCAGGAACAAAACCTTTAAGCTTACTGCAATCAAAAACAACAGTATGCGCTTTATCGCCAAGAAGGCCACCGGATAAATCAAAATAGGCATGCGAAGCAAGATATGTTGAAGAAACATATACGGGATGGAGCTGTACTCCAAGTGCGTCTGCAACAATCTGGTAAATCTGATTCCAGGTTACGCTTTCATCGCTTGTAATCTGAATAGCTTCTCCAATTGTGTGGATGTTTCCCATAAGACCGACAAAGCCTTTTGCAAAGTCTGAGTTGTGAGTAATTGTCCACAGGCTTGTTCCGTCTCCGTGAATGATTACAGGCTTTCCTTCCTTAATGCGTTTTGCAACCTGCCAGCTGCCTTTTTCGCCGTGAACTCCAAGCGGAAGAAAACGTTCGTCATAAGTGTGGCTCGGGCGTATAATTGTTACAGGAAACTGTTCTTCGCGGTAAAGCTTCATAAGATATTCTTCGCAGGCAATTTTGTCTCTTGAATATTGCCAGTATGGATTTGCAAGCGGAGTTTTTTCGCTGATTATGTAGTTGGCACAAGGTTTTTGGTATGCCGATGCAGAACTGATATACATAAACTGTTTTACCTTACCTTTGAGCAGGCGGTAGTCGCGTTCTACCTGTTCGCGTACAAAGCCTATAAAGTCACAGGCAACGTCAAAGGTCATTCCTTCGAGTTTAGCCGCTGCGGCGGCTTCGTCGTTAATGTCTACTGTGATAAAATGTGCGCCCTTAAGACGCGGGTCGTTGTTGCGGTTCCCACGGTTTATAAGATAAAGTTCCCAGCCCTTTTCCAAAAGCAGCTTGGAAATGGCCATGCTTATAGTTCCGGTTCCGCCTATGAATAAAGCTTTCATGATACTAACTCCTTATGTAATAAATAATATACAACAGATTTTATCAAAAAGGCGGCTTATTCTCTTGAATTATTGAATGAATCTATTTATTGCAGAAATTTGCAAATGTTTGTTTATTACTGTAAAATAATTTATATGAAAAGAATTGCTGTTGTTTGTATTTTTCTTTGTTTTTGCATTTCTCTTTTTGCAAAATCTTCAAATCAAATGCTCAAGGAATGGAATGCTCTTTCTGAAGATGAAAAATGGTTGTGTCTTTTAACCGAACCGTTCTTCTGTGCAAAAGGCATGAGCCTGACAACCGTAAACCCAGAACCGGGAGGCGGAAAAAAACAATCAAAAGATTTTCTTGAAAAGGACTGGAAACTCCATTCAAAAAAAGATATTTTGAATCTTATTGAAAGATATGAAAATGGAAAATGGAGCGGCAAAAACTGGGGTCTTGAGTACGCAATAGATTCCTTTAAAAAATACCCGGAAGCTTCAATAGACAAAATTGCAACAACCGAATGTATGGAGATTTATCAGGTTGTAAATTTGTGCTTTTATGCTGAAAACAAGGAAAAACTTGGTAGTCATTTAACACTTGCTTTGGATGCAGGCAGAATTCTGAGTGTCATAAGATGGGGTGTAGCAGTAGGATGGTTTACGGAATCAGAAGCTGTATCTGTGGCAAAACCCTTGATGACACAGCTTTTGAACGCTTATGATTCATGGGAAGATTATGCCGTTCATTTTGCTATTGGTTGGCATTTTTATGCTTACACATGTGGATATTATCCTTCATCTTATAAAGAAGATATTTGGAAGCTCGCAAAAAAATATTCATCTTCAGACATTCCTGATGATCATGTTGTAAGCCATAACATAAAATTCCCTGCAAAAAACCGGAATAATAACCTCAAATTAACTTATGCTGATGCTGAATATACCCCCAGTGAGGAAGCTGAAAAATGGTATTTGCTCCGAAGGGCTCTCAGATACAGTCCCGGAACCTGGGCGTATTCAGAAAGCAGCAAATACTATGACATTGTAGCAGAAAAAGAGAATGTTCCTGCTGTTGCTTTGCTTAAGGTTTTGGGGCGGGACTATTCTAACAACAACGCTTATTCCATGCTTAAAAAGCTCAAAGAATGGAACAGCCTTTCTGAGTATGAAAAATGGTTCTGTCTTTTGGCTGCACCTATGAGAGAAGACGGCGTAACAGCTTTAAATCTTGGTTTTGATGTTTCAGCAGGTACAAGAATTTTAGAGAATTCTTTTAAAGTTTTTTCAAGGGAAGAATTGCTGAATCTTATTGAAGAATACAGAACAAATGCTTTTGTTGCGCTTTATGACGAGCTGAAAAAAAAGCTCAATCAGAATCCCAAAACTACTATTGATCAGATTGCTGCAAAAGAATGTTTGGCTGACCATTGGATTACAAAATTATATTTTGTGTCAGAAACGCAGGATATTTTAGACGAAAATGGGCTTATCGCGTATGATTATTGTTTTATACTCAATGTTTTGGGTTTGGGTGTTTCTTCAGGCTGGCTTTCTGAAAAAGAAGCGTTAAGTCTTGCTGAACCGTTTATTAATGAACTCATTAACGCCTACGATTCCTGGGAAGATTATGCCGTTCATTTTGTATTGGGAAAAGTGTTCAGTGAAATGGCTTCTCCTGTTGATGCGGATGATTGTAAATCGACTCTTTCCACTTATCTGAAACGGGTAAAAAAATATGACCTTGAAATTCCTGAGGACAAAAAAGGTAAAATTTTTACACTTCATGATATCAAATTCCCCGGAAAGAACCGTAATAGCAATCGGATTCTTACATATGAGGATGCGGTTTATAACCCGTCAGAAAATGCTAAAAACTGGATGTTTATTAGAAAATATATCTCTGATAAGTATAAAACATACTCTTGGTATGATTACAATAATATGCTTGAGTTTCTTAAGAAAAATAAAAGAATTCCTGCCGCCGTATATACAAGGGCTATTCTTCAGTCAAACGAATTGATGTCTGATTTTGATGATTTTGCAGAAAAAAAGAAAAATATAAAAGCTTATATGACTTTATTCAAAAAGTACTTAAAGATTTGGGACGAAGCAAATTCTATTTTTGAAAAAATAAAGACTGAATCAATTGATCTTAAAAATTCTTGTTACAATGATTTTTATGAAATGTACGGCTTTGTAGCTTATAATGCTAAAGATATAAAAAAAATGAATTTTGCAATTTCTTTTTTGAATGAAGACGAGTTATCCGAAGATGCTGATGCGCAGCCTCTGTATTGTATCTATTATACATACAAAGCAAGAGATTATGTTTCGTCTGGTAATTATACAAATGCTGTAAAAACTGCTGAAAAAGCTCTGACTTGCCTTGAACGGTGTATATTGTTAGAGGTGGATTTTTCTTTGTATGATTTGGACGGTTACGAAGAAGAACTGAAAAAGATGATTGAAGACTATAAATAAAACGGTCATATTGAAAAATATACACAAAAATGATACTCTGTCAAAAAGCTGGCAAAACGGTTTCTTGAGGGAATGAGTTTCCCGGCAGGTTCCATTTTCCAGAGTCAATATATCATATTCCAGGAGAACACTATGACTTATACGGCAGAAGTGGAACATATGTGTCCATTGGCCAAGGCCGCTTATCATGGACCTGCTCCGATTCCTGAAGAAGGAAAATGGGTTCAGGCTAAAGAAATCAAAGACATTTCCGGTTTTACACACGGTATCGGTTGGTGTGCACCGCAGCAGGGTGGATGCAAACTTACTCTCAATGTAAAGAACGGCATCATCGAAGAAGCTCTTGTTGAGACAATCGGCTGCTCAGGCATGACTCACTCAGCTGCTATGGCTTCTGA
>DBWK01000099.1:0-17446 GCA_002308875.1 Treponema sp. UBA1240 | reverse complement strand
GATGCTATCAACACAGCAATGCGCGAACTTTTCCTCCAGATTGTTTATGGACGCACACAGTCTGCATATTCTGAAGACGGCTTGAAAGTCGGTGCTTCTCTTGAAGACCTCGGTAAGGGCTTGCGCTCACAGGTTGGAACAATGTTCGCAACAAAGGCAAAAGGTCCCCGCTACCTTGAAATGGCAGAAGGGTATGTAGAAAAAGTTGCAGTTGACAAAGACGGTGCAATCATCGGTTACAAATTCATCCACTTCGGCAAGATGATGGAATTCATCAAGAAAGGCGATGATCCTGCAACAGCAATGGAAAAAGCACGCGGTTCATACGGACGCACAACTGAAGAACAGGGCGCCGTAAAACTCATCGACCCGCGCAAGGAATAAGGTACGGAGGAATAGAAAATGGCAGAAAAAATCACATTTGAAAACTACGACGGCCGTATCAAAAAAATTACAAAAGCTTTGAACGAAAACGGCATTAAGTCAATTGAAGAAGCAAAGGAAATCTGCGACAAGGCAGGTATCAATCCTTATAAGACTGTAGAAGAAACACAGCCAATCTGCTTTGAAAACGCAAAATGGGCTTATGTTTGTGGTGCTGCAATCGCAATCAAGAAAGGCTGCAAGAACGCCGCCGATGCTGCAGAAGCAATCGGTATCGGTCTCCAGTCATTCTGTATTCCTGGTTCTGTAGCCGAAGACCGCAAAGTTGGTCTTGGTCACGGAAACCTTGCTGCACGTCTTTTGCGCGAAGAAACACAGTGCTTTGCTTTCCTGGCTGGTCACGAATCTTTTGCAGCTGCAGAAGGCGCAATCAAGATTGCACAGAAAGCTGACAAAGTACGCAAACAGCCGCTCCGCGTTATCCTCAACGGCCTCGGAAAAGACGCAGCTCAGATTATCAGCCGCATCAACGGTTTTACATACGTTCAGACACAGTTCGACTATTTTACGGGCGAACTCAAAATTGTTAAAAAGATTCCGTATTCAACAGGTGAACGAGCAAAAGTAAACTGCTACGGCGCTGACGATGTACGTGAAGGCGTTGCAATCATGTGGCACGAGAATGTTGATGTTTCAATTACAGGAAACTCAACAAACCCGACACGTTTCCAGCACCCTGTTGCAGGTACATACAAGAAGGAACGCCTTGAAGCAGGCAAAAAATACTTCTCAGTAGCTTCCGGCGGCGGCACAGGACGCACACTGCNNCCGGATAACATGGCTGCCGGTCCCGCATCTTACGGTATGACTGATACAATGGGTCGTATGCACTCTGACGCACAGTTCGCAGGTTCTTCATCAGTTCCGGCACACGTTGAAATGATGGGCTTCCTCGGTATCGGTAACAACCCGATGGTAGGTGCTACAGTTGCTATCGCCGTCGACGTTGCGACTGCTTTATCAAAATAAAACAGTCGCAACTCGAAGAACAGCGCAGCTTGCTGCGCTGTGACTTGATGTTGCAACGGCTCTTAACAAATAAGCGTTTTTTACGCTAAAAAATCAAAACCGCCGGAAGTGTTACGCTTCATAACGGCGGTTTTTTTGTATGAACAAACAAAAACATTTACAAATGTTATGTTTGTGTGTAAACTTCAACATATACTACATTTTTAAGGACAGATTTATGAGTTCAAAACGACTTTGCAAATCAACTGACAAAAAACTCTTCGGCGTATGCGCAGGTATTGCCGAATACTTTGATATTGATCCAACTATAGTGAGAGTAGTGTGGATTTTGCTTGTCCTTTGTGCAGGAACAGGTGTGCTTGCATATATTATTGCGGCTCTTGTAATGCCCAACAACTAGTATTTATTGCGATATTAAAATAATTTTATCAATAGTATGCGTTTCTGACAGCTCGGAAAGAGTATTAACCGGAACTTCTATACAGAATGAGTCGCCATAATCGTATACTGGCAAAGAAAAATCGGAAATGCTTTTTGTTATTCCTTCAAAATATGCTTCTTTTATTGCCGGTATAAGTTTTTTGCTTATAAGAAGTCGTCCTTTTATACATGCCAATGCAATGTTCAAAAAATCATGATCTTCCGTACTAATCTCATCATCAATTAAATCCATAGCATCTATAAAGTCTCTGGTACCCAGAAAAAAAGGAACGCTGTATTTGTTTATTGCGATTTTGGGGAGAAATTCTTTTTCTGCAGCTCTTCGTTGATTTGTTGTGAACACCATTTCTACACCGATTTCATAATCATTGTCTATGATTTTGTAATCGAATTCTTCCGGAGCTTCTCTTTCAAATTCCTTTTTTATCTCTTCCGGATCTTCTCCAATAAAGTCGCATAACTCTTTTGGCATGCTCATTTTGCAATAAAATTTAAAATTGCCGTTTTGATATGATAGAGATTGGACATAGTCAAAACAGGATGTAAACAGGAATGGTATCATTACTAATAATACCATTCTTATTGTTTTTTTCATTGTTTATTCCTTGAATTTTAGTTTGCTTTGCTCAAAATTTTATCAACTATAGCTCTTACGGATTTCATGTCAATTCCTTCAATTTCTTTGAGCTTTGGCATGATGTTCTTAAGGTTTCTTTCTTCAGCCGGCAGAGAGTCGATTACCTTTTTTACTTCCGCTTCCGTCTGTTCCGGTGAAAGTGCAGCCGGAACATAGGCTTCGAGAATGGCTAATTCCTGCTCAAGCTGGGTTGTGTCCGCATTTCCTTTTTTGTATTCGGCAATGGTTGCAAACGTCTGGTCATAAAGCTTTTTTGCAGCCTGCTTGATGTCAGTTTCAGTTTCTTCCCTGCCAGATTCTCTTATGTTCTTTTGAACGGTGTCTATTAAAATTCCCAGTACAGAAGCTTTTACAGGATCTGTTTTTCTTATTTGCATACGCTCTTTGAACATTTCTTTTGTTGTCATATCAATACCTCATTTTTTAGTTTTTAATCTGTCTTTATCTTCTTCAGTATATGAAATGTAATTTGTTGCAAAAAGGAAAGTATTTTTTGTTTCCTCAACACCGGAAGCAATCATTTTGGTAAGTACGTATTCGTTGTTCTTGCACTTTGCCCTGTAAACGTATTCAAACGGTTCCTTGAATTTGTTCAAAAATGCCTTTGAAAGAGAGATAACAAACCCCGGCCGGTCAAGTGGATGTACTACACCTAAAGATGATTTTAAATCCCATTTTAATAAATCTGTTTCTGAATATCCTGATGATTCCATAAAACGCTGGTTTGCTTCAAGAACCTGAACTTTTGCCGCTTTAAGCATGTTTTTGGGGTCAAGAGTTACACGCATAAGGCACATACCGATCATAGAGTTTTCCAAAAGGAATTTTAACTGGCTGTTTGCAAGTGTAAGTGCGGCGGACGTGTTTTTTTCGTTTGTCATATCTTCAAGGGAAAGCAGAAGAATGGGGTTCTTTTTGTCGGGTTCTATGAAATTTATGTGAATTTTAAGCCAGATTGTTATTTTGGGTTCCGTAAAACAGTTGCTGAATGGCAGCGTACATTCCGTTTCTCCTGCTGTTTGGACTGTTTCTTTTATTGTTTTAACAAGATAATTTTTTGAGTCCGCATTATCAATAGAATTAATCATTGTTTTTAAATCTGAAAGAGAGTTGTTTTTCAGTTTTAAAATCTCAAAACCTTTTTGATTGCATCGTTCAACGGAGATTGATGAACCTTCAATCTTTAAAATAGCTGCGGCGCCCATATAGTTTTCAAACATATAGTTTTCAACGGAATAAATGTCGTGAAATTTATCTATGTTCAGCTGACCGGAATGCGTCGTTATCTTTACGTCGGATGATTTGTCTGCTTTTAGCAGCAGCTTTTTGTATTCATCCGCGGGAATAGGCTTTGCGAACAAAAAGCCCTGAATAATATCGCAGTCTATGGCTTTTAAGAAACTGAGCTGTTCTTCTTTTTCAACGCCTTCTGCAATTGTGGTGAGTTTGAGCGATTTTGCCATTCTAACAACCGAGGTAAGAATACTGTAACCCTTGTCTGTATTATCCGTTTCGGAGAAAAAGCCCATGTCAAGCTTAACAATATCAATAGGAATGTCTTTCAGTGAGTTCAGCGAAGAATAACCGCTTCCAAAGTCATCCATTGCGATTTTAAAACCTATGCCGCGTAAACGTTCAAGCCGCTTTGAAATTTCTTCGGTATCGCTCATTGCAGCAGATTCGGTAATTTCTATATGAATTAGAGATGTTGGAATTTGATATGTGTTTATAAGGTGTTCAATAAACGGAATAAAGTCCTCGTTTTGAATGTTATAGCGTGAAGCATTCAAAGATACCGGTTGGAGCTCAATACCCTCGTCAAGCCATGTTCTTACAAGCTTAAATGTTTTTTCCCACATGAGCTTGTCCAGGGTTCTGATGAATTTGCTCTTTTCCGCAATCGGGATGAACTCATTCGGGTTTATTATTGTCCCGTCGGTTTTTATCCATCTGCACAGAATTTCCGCACCCGACAGTTCATTTGTTCCTATGTTATACTGCGGCTGCATATAAACATGGAATTCATCGTTTTCTATCGCCGAATTGAATTGCGCCGTTATTTCCGCGGAACGCAGAAGATTTTTGCGCATTTTTTCAGTATAAATTGTATATGTGTTGTACATTGAACTCTGCGCATAATCCATTGCGATTGTTGCGGCGTTCAGCATTCGGGTTATCGGCTCGTCAATGTCTTTGATTATATATAGTCCGAAACGCATTGTTACAAAAATTTCTGTACCGGCGTGTTCGCAACAGAAGTTTTTGCATTTACGCAACTTTTCAAGAAAATCTATTTCGTATTCAACGCAAAAAGCGAACACTCCTCCGCCGACTCTTGCAAGAACGTGTTCATTTCCTAAAAGCTCTTTGAGTGCGTCAGCAATTTTGAGTAGAACCGCATCGCCCGCAATATTTCCGTAAAGGTTGTTTATAACCTTAAAGTTGTTTATATCACTCATACACAGAATATACTGCTTGTCTGTGTTTGTATTTATAAGTCTGGAGGTTTTGTCCTTAAACGCCTGTAAATTCAGCAGGCCTGTAAGTACATCGGTGCGATACAAATCATTCATGCGCTCTTTCATGTAATGAATGCAGTTTTCTTTTGTATTGTAGCCGTATGCTATTGCGGTTGCCATTGTTTTGCAGGTAGGGTAGCCGCAAGTTCCGCAGTTGATGTTCTGTTTTGCGGTTGTGTTTTTGGACATTGTTGCAAAAATGATGTCGTATGTGCTTTGCGGTATATCAGCTGGTTTTTCGTATCTGTCGGTGAATTTTCTGTAGTAGTCATTAAGAGCGAGATTTTTGTGCTGTTCGTTCAGTTTTTGAAAATTCAAATCGTAGTCTTCACTTGTTATGAAATTTTCATAGCATTTTTTTCGAAGCTGATTAACTCTTTCATAGACAATCGGCGCGCCAAAGTTTTCTTTTTCTACGCAAGGTCCTTCCTGACAGCCGTTTATGCAACCGAGGACTTCCGCCAAAAGCGGTTTGCAGGCTGAGTATTCTTTGTTTTCTGAAAAAGAAAGTTTTTTGAACATATCCTGCGAAAAGCCGGAAAAGTTGGTAAAATAGCTGCCTTTTGGGAAAAAGTAGCTTACCGCTTCCTTGAATCCGCCGGCTATTGAAATGATATTGCCGAGTCCTGTGGTTGATAAATCACTTTCGGCGTAATAGCTTGAAAAGTCAACGTTCTTAAAGTGCTGCAAAAGGTGCGTAAATGTGATGTTGTATTGAATATTGTTAAAAGTGTTTGCGTCATCGTTGTCATCTTTTTTTGCTATACATGGACTTAAGAGTGCAATCTTTCCTTTTTCGCCCAGATACTTGCGCGCATATATGGCCGTACAGATACTCGGTGACTGAATCGGAAACATTTTGTCGAGCAGATTAGGAAAATATAGTTCTATAAAGTTTACCAGCGCAGGACACGTTGACGTAATAAAAGCTCTGTTGGGGTCATTCTCATGCTGTTTTATGTAGTTTGCGGTTGCCCATACGGCAATTTCAGCTCCAAATGCTGAATCATAGATTTTTTTAACGCCAATGGATTTTAGGTAGCCAAGTATTTGATGTGCTTTTTCGCCGTAAAGAATATAAAACGACGGTGAAACAACCAAAGAAATGTCTTCGTTGTTAAAAAGGGCATTTATGAATTCTTCTATGTCATCTTTATATTCACGGGCATTATGCGTACAAAGCCGTATGCATTTTCCACAGTGATTGCATTTGTCCGAATCAAGTCTTACTCTTGCAACGCCGTTTTCAAAAGTTGAAACATTTGCACTTATTATCGAACAGTTTGAAATGCACTTGGTACATCCGATACAGTTGTCATTTACAAAAAGAATGCCGTCGTTTTGTTGCCCCATAAACTTATTTTATGATTAAAAAGGTATAAATTCAAGTTATTTTTGTCGGGTTGTTTCATAAAAAGAACTGTGGTATTATGGGTTTCAGTTTTGCTTTTTCGGAGTGATGATGAGACCTTTTAAAGTGTATTCCCCATATGAACCCTCAGGCGACCAGCCTCAGGCAATCGAAAAGCTTGCCGAAGGTTTTCTTGCAGGAAACAAATACCAGACTTTAAAAGGTGTTACAGGTTCCGGAAAAACATACACAATGGCAAAAATAATCGAAAAAATCCAGAGACCTACGCTGATAATAAGCCATAACAAAACACTTTCAGCCCAGTTATACAGAGAGTTTAAAACATTCTTTCCGGAGAACGCTGTAGAATACTTTGTTTCGTACTACGACTACTACCAGCCCGAAGCCTATGTTCCCGCACGCGATCTTTACATCGAAAAAGACGCTTCCATAAACGACGAGATTGACCGTATGCGGCTTTCCGCCACATACAGTCTTATGGAACGGCGCGATGTAATTGTTGTTGCAACCGTTTCATGCATTTACGGACTCGGTTTGCCTGAAATGTATCATGACATGCGCATTCACATCGAAAAGGGCGAAACACTTGCAACTTCCGAAATTGCAAAGCAGCTTGTTTCGCTCCAATACAACCGTAACGATATGGTGCTTGAACGCGGTTCGTTCCGACTGCGTGGCGATGTTCTGGAAATCTTCCCCGCATATATGGAAGAAGCTTATCGGATAGAGCTTGATTGGGACGAGGTTACACGTATCCGCCGCTTTAATCCTGTTTCAGGCGAGACTGTTGAAAACTTGGATGAAACAACCATATATCCCGCCAAGCACTTTGTTGTTCCGCACAGCATGCTGTTGAATGCGGTTGATGTTATTCAGAAAGAAATGGAAGAAAGGGTAGAAACGTTACGGGCCTGCGGAAAGATTCTTGAAGCGGAACGCCTGAAAACCCGTACAACCTACGACATGGAAATGCTCAAGGAAATGGGCTACTGTTCCGGAATTGAAAACTATTCAGGTCCTATATCGGGAAGAAAGAAGGGCGAGCCGCCTGCCACGCTATTGCATTATTTTCCGAATGATTTTTGTTGTATGATAGACGAAGCACATGTTACCGTTCCTCAAATCGGCGCTATGTACGAGGGTGACCGGTCCCGCAAGCAGAACCTGATTGACTTTGGATTCAGGCTTCCAAGTGCGTTGGATAACCGTCCGCTCAAGTACGCGGAATTTGAGTCTATGGTTAATCAGACAATTTATGTTACAGCAACCCCGCGCAAGGAAGAACTTGAAAGAAGCGCACAGGTTGTTGAACAGCTTATTCGTCCAACAGGACTGCTTGACCCTGTGGTTGAAGTTCGTTCAAGCGAAGGACAGATGGAAGATATATACTGTGAAATAAAAGAACGGCTTGCCAAAAAAGAACGCTGTCTTTTGCTTACGCTTACAAAAAAAATGGCGGAAGATTTAACGGACTATCTTTTGGGCTTTGGGTTGCGTGTAAAGTACATTCACAGTGAGATAGAAACAATTGAACGCGTTGAAATCCTAAAAGGTCTGCGTAACGGTGATTTTGACATTCTTATAGGAATTAACCTCCTTCGCGAGGGAATAGATTTACCGGAAGTTTCGTTTATTGCGATTCTTGATGCGGACAAAATCGGCTTTTTGCGTTCCGCAACAAGTCTTATCCAGATAATCGGACGTGCCGCCCGCAACCAGAACGGCAAGGTTGTTATGTATGCTGACGGCGTAAGCCCTGCAATGAAAGAAGCATTGGACGAAACACAGCACCGTCGTCAGATTCAGATGGAATACAACGAAAAGCACGGAATCACGCCCAAGACAATCAGTAAGGCAGTTGAAGACATTCTTGAACGCCAGAAGATTGAAAAACAGGAAACAGTTGAAATAGAAACATCTGCGCTTAAGAACAGCTTTAATATGATGATTCCTGCCGAGCGCAAAAAGCTTTTAAAGGCGCTGGAAATCCAGATGAACGAGCATGCCGAGCGGCTTGAATATGAAGAAGCTGCTGCAATTCGGGATGAAATCCTTGAAATTCGCAAAAAATACGGGAATTAGTATATGAGGCTCACTATTATGGGAAGCGGCACAAGCCACGGAATGCCTGTAATCGCCTGTGACTGTGCGGCATGCAAATCAAAAGATCCAAAAGACAACCGTATGCGTTCAAGTGCGCTCATTCAGGATGATACAACATGTATTGTAATTGATACCGGACCGGAATTCCGTATTCAGGCACTGAGATTCGGCATTAAAAAACTTGACGCTGTTCTTGTTACGCATTCGCACGCCGACCATATTCACGGTCTTGATGATATCCGCGTTTTTTCAAAAGAAAAATCTGTTCCAATTTATTCCAATACCCAGACTCTTGCTGACATTCGCAACCGCTTTGACTACATTTTTAAGTGTACGCAGGAAGGCGGTGGAAAACCACATGTGGAACTTTTTGATGTGAAAAACTATACGCCTGCAAATCCTCTTGTTATAAAATCCGTAACGCTTTTTCCAATCCCTATGAAGCACGGATGTCTTGATTCAACCGGCTGGCGAATAGGAAACACCGCCTATCTTACGGATTTGAACTTTTTGCCGGAACAATCCCTGCAAATGCTGGATGGAATTGAAAACCTTGTTATTGACGGTTTGCGTGAACGGCCGCACACAACACACTTCAACTTTGATGAGGCTCTGCAGGTTGTTTCCAAAACAACCGCAAAAAACGTATGGCTTACGCATTTAACTCATGATTTTACAAATGAGCAGCTGAAAGTTCTCTTTGCGGAAAAAAAGCGTACTCTCGGGTTGCCGTCGCTTTTAAACCGCAGTATAGAACCTGCATACGACGGATTTGTGATTGAAATAAAACTTTGAGATTACTTGTTGTTGAGCTTTATGTCGCCGTATTCGTCGGTAACTGTTGCTTTTACGCCGGTAACAGGTTTCCAGATAACCGAGAACGTAAAATACGGTGAGTAGTCGTAATGGCTTGAGTTATTCTCTTCGATAAGACGCGGTGAAATGGTCATTTTGGAAGAAACATTCCAGTCGTCAAGATTATGAATCATTGCCATCGAAAGGCTTTTCAGCTTGAATCCCGACTGCTGCCTCAGATACTTGTTTCCGAATGCGAATGAGTTTAAAAGATCTGTCATCAGGTCCATTTCACCGGGAATTTGCGGTTCGTAGTCCATTCCTTCCTGAATATAACGGAAAATAACGTCGTTCCGTGATTCGGACGAGAACGAGATACTTGTAAATTCGCTTACAAGCATTTCAATTTCAGTGTCAAATGTCATATAACTCAACGGCGGACGCAGTAAATCCCATGCAACCACAGTCTTTATTCTTGGTTTGATTTGGACTCTGTTGTGCCAGAATTTGAATAGTTTGTCGGGACTGTTGTATTTAAAAGTCAGCTGGTATGGACGCAGTACTTCGTTTTTGTCGCTCTGCCAGCCTTTGCTGTAACTAAAGGTATATCCTGTTGTATACATGCTCGAAAAATCAACGCCGAATCCGTTGTAGCCCAGAGATGCGGTTATGTATTCGTGGTGTTTTTTTTCTATTTCGTATTTGTAAGTTTGACTTACGTTAAGCTTGTTGTTAAAAAACGACATATTGCTGTTTTCGACAAAAGGCAGATATTTCCATTTTTCGTCATCTTCAGATTCGATTGCCATTCCGCTTTCCATGTGGGTTGAAATACCCGGAAAAACAAAATCTGCTGAAACTTTTCTTGACGGCAAAAGCGGCGGTACGCTGTATCTGAGGCTCAGTTTCTGTGAATGCGCCGGTTCGTCTGCTGCAAGTGTAAGTGTAACCTCATTCGTGAGGTAATTTTCACGTTTGTCTTCAAACTTTTTGAGTTCCCAGAGAGGATCTTTTTCTGTACCGACGAATTCTGTCTTTATAAGATATTTTTCGCTGTTAAAGAAAATGCCGCTATTAAAAAAGTATTTGGTAAAAATAAAAGGTTTGATCGAAAAACTGGTGCTTTCGGTCAAATCAAATTTTCTTGCCTTGTAATCACTGAGTGTAATGTTGCTTCGGCTTTTTTCGTTCGGATAGTATGTTTCAGAAATGTCGGGGTGTTTCTGATACATAGTGGAAAGCGTGTATGTGTGCGTAAAACCAATTACACCGCCTTGTATGGCGGCTTCTTCCTTAAGGATTCCTTTGCCTGAGACTGATAGAAAGTTCGACATGTACTGATCCCACGAACTTTCGTATGGTGTTGCCCAGGCATTTGGAGAATATGTATAAAGCGAAGTAAAGCCCGGCGTTACGGAATAAGACATCTTGAATGTAAAAGGTTCAACTTCCCGTTTTGAAAGCGATGGTACTGAAAGCATAGGAAACGTTGGTACAGTATTTGTTCCGGAGCTTTGGTCTTCGGTCTTTGTGAAGAATTCGGGTTTTTCAAGTTCCGGTATGGGCGGCGTTGTTTTTTCCGTCGTTTTTTCAAGAAACGGATACTGGAGAATTGTTCCTGAAAAGTTTGCATAAATTTCAAACGGTACAATTTTAGACGGATAAAAGAATTTGCGGTCCGGCGAAACAGAATTAGCCTTTTTTGCACTTTTTGACTGAAAATCAATCTGTGACCGGTACGACGTAATGCTGAAATTAAAATACGGCGAAAGCTTGCTTAAGTTCGGTGACCAGCTGCCGTTCATTTTCCAGCTGAATGAATCAATTTCGGTGTCTTTTTCTTTTTCGGCTTCCGCTGCCCGTGTTACTCCCGGCTCTGTAATAAAGTTAAGCCAGTTTATATCTTCTTTGCGGTTCATAAAGTCGGAGTTAAAGTACGGATCGGAATAAACCGGCAGCGAAACTGCAAATCTGAACGGCGAAGTGTTTGTTTCAAACGCAACGTTTGCGTAATATCTAAAGGGCATTGTTATACCCGTGAATGTGGATTTGTTCCATTCAGATTTTCCGGCTTTGTTGTAAGGACTGTAAAGAGCATCACCTTCAGTAAAATAGAGGTTTCGGCTTAAGCCCATTAGAGCGGAAAACTTGAATGAAGAAAAAAAGCTGTCTTGAGGTACAAAAGAACCGTCAAATCCAAACATACCACCGAGGTTTGAGTAAATGTCTCCCAGCATCTTAAGGTAGTCGCTTGACTGCTTGCTCAAAGGCAGCGGGGTGTCCAAATTACGCAGAAAAAGTCCTTCACGTCGTTGTTCCATAAGCCGGTTTGTGCTGGAAAGGTTAAAAAAGCCGTCGGAATCCGTTTGTGTTGAAAGCGGTTTGCGACCTATGAGGTAAGTTGTAGTCTGCGTGTAGTAACCGACTCTCGGTCTGTAACCGAACGAGGGATGAAAAATCATTTCGTCCTTGGGGTAGTAAAAAAACGGCAGATATGCAACCGGAATGTGACCTACATACAAAAGCGCATTGAGAAAAGAGAATTCGCCTCCTGGCAAAAGCCATGCGCGGGTTGCCTTGATTTTCCAGTGCGGGTTTTCGTCTTCGCAAAAAGTGAGCTGGCTTTTTTTGAACGCAACAACGCCGGAATCATCCCTGCTGAAAAGATTTGCCGAAAGAACCATTACGGAGTTTTCGCCGCTTGTTGAAGAATAGGTTTGTGTCTGTTTGAGCTTTGTCTGATCAAAAACGCCTTCAAGTGAATTTGTGTTTAAAAGCAGTGACGTTCCCTTCATCTCTTTATAAGCGTTTGATTCGTCTGTTTCTTCCATGTAAACATTGCCCGAAGCATAAAGCATATTACGCTCTCTGTCAAAGTTTACCTGGTCCGCTTTTATTCGTATGAACGTTGCACCTTTTTCTATCGTTAAAACAACTGAACCCGAAAAAGAAACCAAATCTCTGCCGTCTTTTTTGTCTTTAATTGTTTCAGTTCTTTTTGCCTGCATAATGGTAATTACACTTACCGTGCCGGAAGACTGCGCAAATAAAGTCCGGGTGCTCAAAAGAGAAAAAACTGTAATGATAAGAACGGCAAGCGTATTTTTTTTCAGAAATAACTCCGGATTGTTGTTATACAAACAGAATATAACAATTTTTAAGTCTTGTACATAAATAAAAACGGCGGGTATCTCCCGCCGTCAGTTACAAGTTATTTTACCGGAATGTACTGCATAAGCTCGTCTACGCGTTTTCCGTATGTTGCTTCGTCAAGCTGCTTGGCTTTTAAAAGATAAACGGTTGCTTCGTCGTAACGTGCATCCGCATAAGCGCAGGCCCCAAGTCCCCAGTTTATGAGTGCCGGATCAGAACCTAATGAAAGCGCCTTTTTATACCAGATATCAGCGTTCTTGTAGTCCTTTTGGTCGTAATAACACAATGCGGTGTAATATGCAGCGGTGGCGTTTTTGTTATCAGTGGAAAGTGCCTGCGAAAAATATACTGTTGCGGTTGTATAATCCTTGTTCATATATGCGTTGATGCCGTTAAGGACATCTTCTCTTACGGAATGCAGGTTTGAAACAAAGTCTTCAAAGTCTTTTTCAAATTCCTTTTGATTAAGCCATTTTTTGTAATAGTCTAAAAACGGATCTGTTGTGGAATACGAATTGTTTATGACTTCGTTAATGCCATCGTGGAAAAGTCTTGAATTTGCGGATTTGGGCGTTTCAATCAAAAAGCGGAACAAAAGCCATGATTGTGGAATAAAATTATCAGAAGGGTAGGTGTCACTGTTTGCTTCCAAAATCTGAGCTGCAGTAAGCTTTGTATTTGCTGACGCAAAAAGATTTTTGGCCGTTTCAAGCCAGGGGTTTTCTGTATCTTTGTATTCTTCAAAGTAGATTGAAGCACCGTAAAGCAGCCATGCCGGAGGTTCCGCCATAAAACTGTACAAATACTGGTTAAAAAGCTGCCGCGTAAGAATGTTTTTGTCAACTTCCGGTGTATATATTACCAGTTCCGACTTTGAAGCCGCCGAATGTTGCAGCAGAACCGTTTCGTTTTTGGGTTCCACTGAATCGGTTTTATCTGCCACATACTGTTTGTACGCTTTTTTGTCCGCAAATATGCTTATCTTGTACTTAAATCCCGGACCGTCCGCCGGAAAGTGAAAAACGCTGTTGAACTTTCCGTATGAGTTAAGAATTTGTTCCGTAATGGACGGAATTTTTGCTTCAACGGAATCGTATTTGATTTCGTATAAATCAGACTGTGCGAATAATAGTGAAAATGTTGAAAACAAAATCAGTAAAGCTAAGAGTTTCTTCAAAATTATGCTCCTTTTAGTCAGTTGTTTTTTGAACCGTAACCTTGTCAATTATTATGCTTACTTCTTCTATCAGAATGCCGGTGTATTTTTCGATGTTCTCGATGATATACTGCTGCAGGTTGTGAATCTTTCCCGCCAGCTGGGTTCCGAACGGAACGTCTACCATTATTATCAATCGGTAGCTTTCGGGGTTTGTTTTAATTGTGAGCTTTTTTACGATTATCTGTGGATCAAATTCCGAAACACAGTGCATTACCATTTGTGTTATTGCCGCTTCCGAAATGCTTATGCGTCCTTTTTTGGAAAATTCCGGGCGCACGATTGATTTTTCAAATACTTTTGAATTACCAGGTGTAAACGCTTTCTTTTTGTTTTTAAGGATAACGCGGATTCTGTTGTAAAAGATTTTTGGGTAGTTCTGCTTTATTTCTATGGACGGTACAGGAATAACGTGTTTTCCCTCAATTCGGCGCGAACGTATTGCCTGTTCAATCTCTTCTTTTGTGGCAATGTCTTCTATATGGATTATCTTAGACGGCTGCGGGAGCTGAAGTCTTGTAGTTATCTTTATAACCATTTTTTCGGACGTACCGAGAACAAGAATTTTTTTGAAGTTGAGCTTTTGCAGGGCTTTTGCTATTTCGTCGCGGTGTTGTTTGTCATCAAAAAGCGCAACGCGGACTGCGGCAAGGAACGTTTTTTCCTTTTTTGCGGAATGTCCGGCAAGGATTTTATCGTTTTTTATCAATAGACCGTCGTCTATGATAAGCTCTATTCCGTAAGACTGAGCAAGAAGCTTTGCCCTGAAACTTTTTCCTGTTCCGCTTTCTCCTACAAGAGCATATACTGTAACACCTTTAACAAACCAAAGAAGGTCATGCAGGTTTTTCATTCCAATAAAATCCTTTATAACAGTTTACTATTCATTCGGCGTTTCAATCAAGCAAATTGACAAAAAATGATTGAATTGAGGGCTAAAATCAGCTGTAAGTTTTTGGGGAAGACCGATAGGGTTATCATTTGGAATTTCAAGCTTTTGTGCATGGAGCAAATACCGCTGGAAACCTTCTTTTTCAAGGTTGACAGAACTGTTGTAGGCTGTGTCGCCCAAAAGCGGAAAACCGTGAGAGGCACTTTGCACGCGGATTTGGTGCGTGCGACCGGTTGGAATACGGAACTCCACGAGTGAAACCGGCGTGCTGCCGTATTTGCCGTATGAAATCGGGTTTGCAATTGTAACGGCTTTTTTCCCTGCATCGGAAACGCTCATTGTATGGAAGTTTCCCTGCGGTACGTTTTTGTTCTGTGTAAGGCTGTCCTGCCATTCCGTTTCACTTTTCAGCAGTCCTTCTACAAGCCCGATATAAGTTTTTTTTACTGTGTGCGTAGCAATCGCATCCGAAAACCACTGTGCCCCCGCAAGACTCTGCGAAAAAGCGAGCAGTCCTGTTGTGCATGTATCAAGCCGGTGAAGCGGTCCGGGTTGAAAAGAAAGGGAAGTGTCGGCAGATTCCGTTTTGTACCTGCTTTTGATAACTTCATCAAGACTGAGCTGTCCGGATTTTGCTTTTTGCACAGGAATACCGTATGGTTTGTTGATTACCCATATATGCGTGTTTTTAAAAACCGTTTCAAACTGCAAATCCTGTATTGTTTCCGTTTGAGGTTGTTTTTCGTCCGTAATTACAGACGCTATCCAAAGCTCATCGCCAGCGGCTGTTTTTGATTCGGCTGTGGTCTTTTTACCGTTCAGGCGTATAAAACCGCTTCTTATGTTCTTGTATATGAGCGAAAGCGGCAGAGACGGAAGAAATTTTCTGCAAATTCTGTCGAGCCTTCTTCCTTCGTCGTTTTGGCCAAGTATATATTTTTTAAAATCCATGAGCGTTTAGTTTTCTTCGTATTCGTCCAGCTTGCGGTGAAGGGTTTTTCTACCGATACCGAGTACTTCCGCCGTTTTTGACTTGTTGCCCTGATTCTGTGCAAGGGTTTGCTGTATGATGATTTTTTCCGCTTCTTCAAGGGTTACGCCGAACGGAATCTGCATTGAGTTTACGGATGATTCGGACTTAATGGTCGGCGGCAGGTCGTTCAGTGTTATGGTATCGGACGAACACATTACGACTGCGCTTTCCATGCAGTTTTTGAGCTGGCGGATGTTTCCGGGCCAGCTGTACTTGTAGAGCGCGGCTCTTGCATGGTTATCGATGTTCTTTATGTCCTTGCCGTTTTCTTTTGCGAACTCCTGCATAAACTCGTTGATTAAAAGCGGAATATCATCCTTGCGGTCACGCAAAGGCGGCACGTGAATGTGAACAACGTTGAGCCTGTAGAACAAGTCTTCTCTAAAATTGCCTTTTTTTATTTCTTCTTCCAAATCACGGTTTGTTGCCGCAATAACGCGCACGTCAACTTCCAGTGTTTCTTCACCACCTACGCGTTCAAAGCGTTTGTCCTGCAGAACACGCAAAATCTTTACCTGTATGCTTTGGTTTATTTCGCCTATTTCGTCCAAAAAAATTGTGCCGCCGTTCGCCAGCTCAAAGCGTCCTCTTTTGCGAGCTGCTGCGCCGGTAAAAGCACCTTTTTCGTGTCCGAACAGTTCGCTTTCAAGCAAGCTTTCGGAAAGGGCGGAGCAGTTTACAATTACAAGAGGGTTATTTTTGCGGGGTGAAAGATTATGAATCGCATGTGCGACAAGTTCCTTACCAACGCCGCTTTCGCCTGTTATGAGAACAGAAGCTTTGCTTCCTGCAACTTTTTGAATCATCTGATATATTTTCTGCATTTCTGCGCTTTTGCCTATAATTGATTCAAAAGGCTTGGATTTGCTGATTTCTTCCTGCAGCTGTTTGTTCTGTATCTGGAGCTCGCGGTTTTTAAGCGCGCGTTTTACCACAAGCGAGAGATGTTCCAAGTTCAGAGGTTTTGTTAAAAAGTCGTATGCACCGGAATGCATTGCGCTAACTGCAGAATCTATGCTGCCGTGTCCCGTAAGCACGATTACGGGAAGACCGGGAATTTCGGATGTGATTTTTTGCAGCACTTCTTCGCCGCTGATGCCCGGCATACGCAGGTCGGTAATTACAAGGTCAATGTCGCCCTTGTTTACGCACTCCAAACCTTTTTCGCCGTTTTCGGCAACGACAGTGTTGTAGCCGTCCATCTCAAGCGCAGTGGCAAGTCCTTCGCGTATGTTTTTTTCATCATCTATAATCAGTATCTTAAATTTCACGTTATTCTTCCTTTTGTTCAATCAACCTTAATTCTTTTTGCGGAACGGGCAGCGAGATTGTAAAAACAGTGCCTTCTCCCGGAAACGACTTTGCGTGAATATCGCCGCCGGTTTCCTTTATAATCTTGTAAACCATTGTAAGCCCGAGACCTGTTCCGTTCGCTTTTGTAGTAAAATACGGCTCAAATATACGGCTCAAGGTCTGCTCATCCATTCCTTCGCCGTTGTCGGCTATGGTAAGAATAATCTTGTCGTCCGAAAACTTTGTAGAAATATAAAGAATTCCGCCGTTTTTCATCGCTGCGACCGAATTCTGCACAAGGTTTATGATAACCTGTTTTGTAAGCTGCTCGTCAAGCATAAGGTCGGGAGCTTTTGTCATCAAATCCAGCTGGAGTTCTATCTTTTTGGAATCCAGTTCGGGCTTTATGAACTCCGCCATGGAGCGGATGAGATTGTTTATGTCCAGCGGAACAAGCGTTGCGGAAATAGGGCGGACAGCAAACAAAAAGTCCACGATTATCTTGTTGAGCCGTTCTATTTCTTCGTTCACTATGTCCAGATAGTGTTCGGTAAATTTGGGATCGGGCAGCATTCCGTC
>DBWK01000080.1:4417-19011 GCA_002308875.1 Treponema sp. UBA1240 | reverse complement strand
CATTCCGTGAGAACAGCGGAAACCTGCATGGCTTTGTGCCGCCGATTCGGACTTGATGACGGCAAAGGATACCTAGCGGGAATCGGGCATGATATTTGCAAGCAGGAATCTGATATTGTGATTGTTTCACTTTCCATGAGTGATGGATTCCCTGTTTCGGAAGTAGAGCGTAAAAAGCCGGCTTTGCTTCACGGCAGAGCTGCCGCAACGGTATTAAAGAATTATTTTGGAATAACTGACGAAGAAATTCTTGAAGCTGTCAGAAATCATACGTTTGGAAAAACGGGGATGTGCAACCTTGCAAAAGTGTTGTTTATTGCGGACAAAATTGAACCCGGCAGAGAGCATGTTACTGAGGGTTATTTGAAAAAATTTGACGGTATGAGCCTGAACGAAATGACATGCTCAATATTGCGTGAGAACATTGAATATGTAAGGTCCAGGGGTAAGCTTGTTTCGCAGGCTTCGTTAGATTTCTTAAACTCTCTGGAACAGGAGAAAGTAATATGAAACTTAAACTTGAAACAGGATTTTATTTTTTAATCATTATTCTTGTAGTTCTTATAGCTCTTTCCATTGTATTGTTTTTTTCGCTGCAGACTGATGAAGTTGCCGCTGTTCTGGAGAGCAACCAGCCGTTGAATATTCTTTTTATTCTTGAAGACGACAAACAACCGCTTTTTACGGACATTGTTCTTTATTATCCGCCGAATGAGCGCGGTGCTTTGTTTGATATTCCTTCGAATGTCGGTTTAATTTCTCCTTACTTGGACAGAATGGATAGAATTGATGCTGTTTATAAAGAAAAGGGATTGAACGCCTACAGGGAAGAAATAGAAAAACTTGTAGGAATCAATAGCAAAAAAGATGATAACCATATTCCGTTCACAATAGAAATGAATTTAAAACAGTTTTCAGCGCTGACTGATTTGCTCGGTGGCTTGAAGATGTTTATTCTTTCTCCGGTTGATGTACCTGCGGATGAAAACAACAAGGAACGCTATCTTTTGCCGTCGGGTACTGTTCTTTTGGACGGCGCTAAAATTGTTGAATTTGTTTCGTACCGGATTCCTGAAGAAACTGAGGAAGCTGTTCAAAACAGAATGCAGAATATTTTGGTTGCTTTTTTGTATGCGCTTAGGGAAAAGCGTGATTTTATTCTGCACAAGGATGTTTTTCCGCTTTTTTATAAAAATATGACGACAAATATGAGCAAAGAAACTGCTGCAACTTTGTTTTCATATATTTCAAGAATTGATTCGGAAAAACTTGTACCGCTGACTGTAGCGGGAAAATCGCAGATGGTTGACGGCAAAACGCTGTTGTTCCCTGATGAAGACGGTGGTATTATACGCGAGGTTTTTAGA
The DNA here is from genome assembly GCA_002308875.1 of Treponema sp. UBA1240. Classification (GTDB taxonomy): domain Bacteria; phylum Spirochaetota; class Spirochaetia; order Treponematales; family Treponemataceae; genus UBA1240. Next base: position 17,644 of record DBWK01000080.1, on the reverse strand, counting down.
ACAACGTTAAGCCAGATTGTATCTACCGACGGTGTAGCCGGTGAACGCACTTATGTGCTTGAGGTTAAAAACGGAACAAATATTAACGGTTTGGCACGAAACACTTCCAACATTTTTAAAAGCTTTGCCTATGATGTTCTTGCGCCTACGGATGCAGACCGCAAGGATTATCAGGAAACAATCGTTATTGATCACATAGGCAATCCAAGAGTTGCAAAGTCAGTTGCCGATATCATAAACTGTTCCAACATAATTACGGAAGAAATTTCCGGTGATGAATCAACCCTGTATGAGGACAATGCGCTTGTTGACTTTACCATAATACTGGGTGCGGATTTTGACGGACGGTATGTTCGCTAAGGAGATAATATGAAAGATACAAAGCAGAAAGCACTTGAAATAGGTCATTTGATAGAAGATTACAAAGGTGAAGATGTAAAGGTTATAGATGTTTCCGAATTAAACAGCTGGACTGATTATTTTGTGATTGCAACCGTAAACAGTGCTTCGCACTGGAAAGGTATTTACAAGCATGTGAAGGACTATGTAAAGGAAAATGACCTTGAAATAAACGTTCCCAACCGGAAGCTTGCCAGCGGGGATGACTGGAATCTTATAGACATCGGACCGATTGTGGTGCATTTAATGTCGGCCGAAGCAAGAGCTTTTTACGACCTTGAAAAACTCTGGTACGGTGGTACTGTTCTTTAGAAAGCAAAAAAAATGTACCAAAGTTGATTTTGGTACATTTAGAAATCTTAGACTGTTTTTGGACTTTTTTATTAATTATTTAATGGATGAACTTGTTTATTCGTCGTCAAACTCTTCGTCATCAAAAAAGTCGCCGTCATCGTCTTCATCATCGTAGCCGAATTCGTCTTCTTCACTGAAGCCGTCAAGATCATCGTCAAATTCATCATCATCATAATCATCATCAGCAAATTCGTCGTCGAAATCGTCGAATGATTCGTCATCATCGTAATCATCGTCGTTTTCATCATAGTCATCGTCATAAGCATTCATAAAAAAATAATCTGCTTTAGCCGTTTCCTCGAGTAATTCGCTTTCACTGAACATTTAGACACTTCCTTTGTTGTTTGTATAAATAAAACATAGATTAGACCTATATGTTCTGTCAACTGTTTTTTAGAAAAAAAATTTTATTTTTTAAGTTTTTGGGCTGAATCCGTATTGTAAAAAATCCGTGCTTTTACTTGAAAATCTTTTGATTTACTTTTTTATCTTAGTGTAGTAAAATGGACAAAATAGGAATTTTATATGGGCGATTTACTAACTGACAGCGAATTTGAACAATTCCGAAAGCTTATCTACAAAGAAAGCGGCATTTCATTCTCTGATACAAACAGATCGATTCTTGACAGCAGGCTGCATGACAGACTGCGCAAAACCGGTCTTGCTACAATCAAGGAATATTATGACAAGCTTCAGAATGATGAAGAAGAAATGAAAGTTATGCTTGATTCCATAACGACAAATCTAACCCGTTTTTTTAGGAATCAGGCTCATTTTGACGCTTTGGTTAATTATATCCTTCCGGAGTTGATAAAAGTAAAAAAAGCTCAGAACAATACTTGTATTACTGTTTGGAGCGCCGGCTGTTCAACCGGTGAAGAGCCTTATTCCCTTGCTATGATTCTCAAGGACAAATTGCCAGCCCCTTATACTTTCAAAATTGTTGCTTCTGATTTGTCCCTTACATCACTTTTGGTCGGACAAAAGGGATTTTATCCTGCAAGCCGTATTTCCGGTATTCCTGATGATTATCTTACCCGCTTTTTTACACAAAGTGACGGCGGATATCAGGTAAAAAAAGAAATAATGGATACAATCCGCTTTGACTATCACAACCTTACTCATGAAACCGGATTAAAAAATCTGGATATTGTATTTTGCCGCAACGTTCTGATTTATTTTGATGAAGCGGCACAGCTTGGAGTTATAAACAAATTTTGGGATTCCATGGCACAAAAATCCTATTTGTTTATAGGACATTCGGAATCTTTGTTCGGAATGAACACCAAATTCCAGTTCCTAAAAACGGACTGGGCATGTTTATATCAGAAAAACGTTTAAAGGAAATTAAAAAATGGATTCCATATCAGTTTTAATAGTTGATGATTCTGTATTGATGCGCAATCTTGTCGGCCGAATAATCGAGAATACTCCGGGATTGGAAATAGCCGACAAGGCGATGAACGGAATGTTTGCCCTTGAAAAAATTCCTAAATGCAATCCCGATGTAATTGTTCTTGATATAGAAATGCCGGTGATGAACGGTATAGAATTCCTTAAGGAACGAAAGAAGCGTGGAATTGATATTCCTGTAATAATGCTGTCCAGTATCGCCAAAGAGGGCTCAAGGGTTACAATGGAATGTCTGGAACTTGGTGCTGCTGACTTTGTTACAAAGCCGTCAGGTTCTGACTCTCCGGATATTGGCAATGTTGCCCAGCGTCTTGTTGAGCTGATTATAGGATATGGAACAAAATACGCGCTCGTTCATAAAAACCGCCATGTTTCAATTCCATTTCCTTCGCTTGCGGAAAAAGGCAAAACAACAGGTTTGCTCTCAAAGGTTGAAAAAAAGTATGCGCCTGTTACCCCTGTAAGAGCAAATGGAAAAATAGAGATTATTGCAATTGGAATTTCAACCGGCGGTCCGAACGCACTGCGCGAGGTATTTGCCAAAATAGATCCGAATTTGGAACAGCCGATTGTTGTTGTTCAACATATGCCGGCAGGTTTTACGGAAGAATTTGCGCGCAGCTTGAACCAGATTTGTCCGCTTGAAGTCCGCGAGGCAAAAGAAGGCGATATTGTAAAAAAAGGCCGTATTCTTATTGCACCCGGAAACAAGCACATTGTTGTAGAACGCAAACCGCTCGCAACGGTTGTTCATCTTACGGATGATGATTTGTGCAACGGACACAGGCCTTCCGCTGATGTGCTGTTCAAATCAGTTGCCGAGCAGTTCCAAAACAGGGCTTTGGGCGTAATCATGACCGGAATGGGACGTGATGGTGCAGCCCAGATTACTGAAATGCGAAAACAGGGTGCCTATACGCTCGGACAAGATGAAAATTCTTCTATAGTATACGGAATGCCGAAAGTTGCCTTTGAAATGGGTGGTGTTCAAAAACAGGTTGCATTGAGCGACATGGCGGATGAAATAAGCAATCTCGCAAGACTGCACGCCGTTTAATTACACCTTTCCGGTTATATAAGGCCTAGATTTGTCTGCTGTTTTTCTGCTAAAAAACAGTACTGTTATTACAGCTATACCCAAAAAAACAACTGCAAATGCAATTCTCACAGAGACTGTAAACGCTTTTTCTGCAAATACGGTGGCGGGTGCAATATAGCCCGCGATTGCGGCAGCGGTTGGAAAAAGAATTGCGGTAACAGCCTGCTTTGAAACTGCTTGTGCGCTTGTTGCTACTGTTACTGAGCAGCCTTCAGAAACCGGAATGTTAAGGGGATTTGCAATTTCAAACGGTTTGCCTGTTTTTTTGCAGCTGCTTTCAGAGCAGCTTAAGCAGGCTTCAGAGATCACCGGAACAGCTGTTATTATGCCGTTTGTGTCTATTTTAACAATTCTGACAGTGTTTTCCATTTTGTATTACTCTTTATACAGCGGTTCGTTTATGCGTTCGATTGTTACGGCTTTGCCCTTGTCGTCAAGAACGATGAACAAACCTTGCAGGGCAGGTTTTGTGGCTGGTTCGGGGTCTTCAACTTTTGTCCAGTTTGGAATACCGCTCAAGTATTCTCCAACGGCAACTGACGGAGATGTTCCGCCAACCGAATTCTGGCAGCCGGTTTTTCCTGCATCGGTAATGAAAGCTGTTCCACCGGAAAGGATTGTTTCATCCGCTGTTGGAACTCTTCCGTGAGAGCCTATGACGGCGGACACTTTACCGGCAAGATAAAACCCGAACGCTTTTTTTTCGGCTGTTGTTGCAGCGTGAAAATCAATAACAACCAGCGGTGTTTCTTTTTTTACAGTGTCGATTATATGCATAATAGCTGCAAACGGATTGTCCGCATGAATTCTTGAAAAGCCTGTGTAGCCTAAAACTGAAATTACAGCAAGTTTTTTACCGTTTTTGACTGTGCAAATCTTATATGATCTGCCTGGAGATTCTTTTGGAAAATTCATTGGACGCAGTACATAACTTGTTGTATTAAGACTATCTACCATATCTTTCTTAAAAAAACTCATATCACCGCCAGTTATGACGGAAAGTCCCAGTTTGTGCAGGTACCCTGCATGTTGTTTGCCGAGTCCGGTGCCGTTAGTCGCCGCATCACCGCAGCCAAAAACAAAGTCGCATTTGTACTTCTCGACTAATTCCGGCAGTAAAACTTTTACACACTGAATTCCAGCTTTTCCGATTATCTCTGAAATATAGACAAGCCTCGTTTCCACTGAAATCTCCTAGTTTTGCGGCGGTTTGAGCTGTTTCAGCCTTTCATCGCAAATGGCAGCTCCGGTATCATTGTGCATTTCTTTGTATGTGTCCCGCAAATTAAACAGTGCGTCATAATAGTGAGGATAAATGGACAAAGCTTTTTCAAAGGCTTCGCTTGCACGTTCAAAGTTTTCCTGGGCAAAATGCAGAACGCCCAGATTGTTCCATATATGAGCATTCGTGTCGTCAATTTCGAGGCCTTCACAATAGTAAAAATAGGCGAGAGCATAATCTTCCATTGAAAAGCATATTAGTCCCAAAGTTTCAAAAACTTCGGAATCTGTATTATCAAGTTCCACCGCTCTTATCAAAGCCTGTTTTGCCCCGTATAAATCGCCCGCATTTCTGTAGGTTATGCCGAGATTGAACCATAAAAGATAGTTGTTCTTTTCTATTGCAATTGCACGTTTTAAGCATGCTACCGCTTCCTGAAACGAGCCTTCCGTTGCAAGTTCTATTGCCTGTGTATTCAATAATTCCGGATTTTCCTGCATCAGGTGTTCCTCTCAATCATGGCGGAAAATAAGTCTGTTATTAAATTTGTGGCTTCTTTTCCGGGGTAGTTTGTTTTCAGTGCTTCACATGCAGAGCTTATTGTTTTTCTACTGAAAGACGAGGCTTCGCTTATTGCACCGCTATCTTCCAAAAGCTTTATAACGGCTTCAACCGCCGGANNCACCCGCCGGACTGTCCGATCCTTCGGTTTTTGCCTGTTTGAACAGATTTGTTATTACTGGCAGATCCTGCGGTCTTTTTTCCAGATGGATAAGTACAGGCAGGCTTTTTTTACCTTCCACAATATCATCACCGCGTTTTTTACCCGGGTTACCTTTTGTCAGATTTATAACATCATCCAGTATCTGAAAACCGATTCCTATATCTGTAGCAATCCTGCCGATTTTTTCAATTTCGCAGTCTTGTGCGTCTGCCGCGATTGCTCCGATTTTTGCTGCCAAAGCCGTAAGTGTTCCGGTTTTGAGACTTACCATTGCCCGGTATTCGGCACGGGTTGGAATGGTTTTATCGTTTTTGTGCCAATATATGTCCATTGCCTGTCCCATATGCAGACGACGCAGTTCAAGTGTCAGCGTCTGATACAGTTTAAGCTTGGTTTCTGCCGGAACTGCCGCGGAATTGATGGCACTCATTGCGTTGAAGTACAACCATGTTCCTGCGTTTATTGCAGTATCCGTTCCGTATGTGATGTATGCGGAAGGTTTTCCGCGCCGCATATCGGCGCTGTCTTCTATGTCATCGTGTATAAGGCTTGCTGTATGGACAAATTCTATAAGCGGTACAAGCGAATAGGCAAGTTCCGCAGCTTTTTGGGAATCATCTGAAAGCATTTCCGCAACGAGAACCAAAAGCAGGGGGCGCATTCTTTTTCCACCCAAAAGCAAAAGTTCTCTGCAAGGTTTGAGTAATTGAGCGATGTGTTCTTCATTTACGGCTTCCGGTAAAACCGAAAAAACGGCTTGTTTCCATTCTTTATTCGCTGATTCGGGCAAATTAGCCGTTAAAACATCTTCAATTTTTTTTAGTCTGTGTGTATACTTATCCATCGACCTTATATTATCACAAATAATAATTTTGAAAAGGTACCTATGCCGTCTAACAGTTACGAAAAACCGGATTATTGGTCAAAAAAAGCTTTCTCGGAAGGTTATCCTGCGCGCTCGGTCTACAAGCTGCAGGAAATTGACAAAAAATTCGGAATGATTAAAAAAAACTACAGAGTTTTGGATTTGGGAGCAGCCCCGGGCAGCTGGACTGTTTTTGTGCTGCGGGAACTTGCCGGAACGGGGCATGTTACTTCCATTGATTTGAATCCTCTTGCAAAAAATGTAAAAAGTGACAATCTAACATTCATACAAGGCGACCTTTGTTCCGATGAAATAAGAAAGGAAGCTTTAGAACACGGACCGTACAATCTGGTAATATGTGATGCTGCACCTCCAACAACCGGAAACCGCGTTATAGACACGGCGCGTTCTGCAGGACTTGTTGAGATTGCGATTTATTACGCTGAAACAATGCTGAAGCAAAACGGTAATTTTGCCGTAAAAATTTTTCAGGGTGGAGACCAGCAGCAGTTTTTAAAAAAGATGCGGACTATATTTGCGGAAGCAAAGGGCTTTAAGCCGACTGCGTGCCGTTCCGAATCTTTTGAAACATATTTAATCGGCATAAATAAAAAATGCTGATTCTTGTTGTAAAGTTCTTTATCTATTGAAAGGACAAAGAAATGCACATTTCAAAAAAGACATGGTTTTTTATCATTCCCGCAGCTGTTATTTACATTGGTTCAGTCAGTTTTTTTATTGCGGCGGCTTTAAAACAAAAAGCTTCCGTTCCTGTGCCAGCCGTGTCCGAAAATTTAACCGCGGAACTGACTGATGAAAATGCAGAAGTTAGAATAGCGGAAGCTGCTGAGGCTACGGACGAAATTTCTGCCGATGCGGAATATGAATTACCGGATCTTGTTCCCGGCCAGGGGGGGTTGGATCTTAGTCCTGCGGAAATCTCAAAGGAAGATGTGCCTGAATTGTATTATATGGTCTACAGATTAAAACCCGGTGATATGATTGGAACCCTTGCCGAAGATTACGGCATAACGCAGGATACTCTTATCAGTGTAAACGGTATTAAAAATTCAAGAACAATACAGATAGGGCAGTATATTCGCATACCGTCAATTCCGGGAATAGTTTATACAACAAAAAAATCCGGCGAAACAGCACAGACAATCGCTGAAAAATATAATGTTTCCGCTGACAAAATAGCTTTTGTAAACAACAAAGGACTTGAAGAAGAACTAAAAGAAGGACTAACGCTTTTTGTTCCCGATGCTGAACTGGATTGGGTAACGCGTCAGGAAATAAACGGCGATCTGTTTAAGCGTCCTCTGCGTAAGGGTTATTACTTTTCATCATATTACGGCTGGAGAAAAAATCCGTTCTCAGGCAGACGAACCTTTCATAACGGAATTGACATGGCAATCGCAAAGGGAACACCTGTTTACGCTGCTTTGGACGGAAGGGTTTCCTCTACCGGCTGGGATAACGTATACGGAAACTACGTAAAGGTTGCTCATCATTCAGGTTATGTTACCATGTATGCGCACCTGAGTAAGATTACAACCAAAAAAGGCGCGTATGTAACAACTTCAACAAAAATCGGCGAAGTTGGTAGCACAGGACAAAGTACAGGACCGCATCTTCATTTTACGGTATACAAAAACGGCAGAACAACAAATCCCGCACTTTTGTGGAATTAGACAAAACGGTGTTTTTAGGAATAAAAAAAAACGTTTGCAATAAAATTTTTGACTTGATGGAAAAAATGTAATAGAATGTAATGGATTTGTGCATCTGATGCCGATAAATATAAAAATATTATTTTTAAAACATTTGATATTGGGCAATAACTGAATAAAAAACGGGGAACCAGATGAATACGTTTAATTTGACGGAAATAGACGACGATGTTCTTTTTACAAAAGATGTTGTGCTTGACAACAGCTTTCTTCTGGCATGCGTTTCTGTTCCTGTAACTGCAAAATTAAAACAGGCTCTTATGGAATGGGAATTCCGTCAGGTTTTTTCGGACGGAGATTTAAGTCAGGCTGTTGCGGAAAATAATGCCGGTAAACAGGACGCTGGAAATAATACCGAAGAAGTTACCGATGAATTTGAAGAAAATGACGAACAGCAGATACAGGAAGAAGCCGTTGTTGTTAATGTTATGCAGCATGCAATATCAATTGTTGAGAACAACGATTCCGAAAAAACTGTCAGCATAGAAGACAACAAGCTGTTTTTGGTTCAGACCGTATACAATGAGTATTTAAAATACATCGAAGATATTTACACACTGTTTGTAACACACAAAAAACTTGAATACGAACGTATTTCAGAAAACATAAAGGATCTTTGCGTTTTTGTTAATGACAACAGACGCTATATGCTCCGCGTACTGCCCAACACTTTGGAAGAAACCCGCAACTATCTTATTGACCATGCAATGCGTTCCACAATTCTTGCGCTTGCAATAGCATGTCAGCTGCGAATGCCGCTTCCAAAGCAGACAGAACTGGGAGTTGCCTGTGTTCTACACGAGATCGGAATGTTAAAAATTCCTCCGCAGATTCACATGAGCAACCGAAAACTTTCTGCCGCAGAAATGAAGACTATTTATACGCATCCTTTGTTTTCATACAACATACTAAAGGAACATTCTTTTCCGCTGAGTATTTGTCTCGGTGCTTTGGAGCATCATGAAAAAGTAAACGGAATGGGATATCCGCGCAGAATGACAGGCGATAAAATTTCGCTATATGCAAAGATTATCGCGGTTGCCTGTTCATACGAGGCAATTACCGCTCCTCGTTCACACAAAACAGCGCGTGAATCGTTCAATGCCATGGTAGAAATTCTGCAGGACAACGGCAAATACTATGACCCCACGGTTATAAAGGCTCTTTTGTATACGATTTCACTGTTTCCGATCGGTGCTTATGTTTTCCTTAACAACGGCAAAATTGCACAGGTTGTTGATGTTAATCCGGCAAATCCAAAGCTGCCTGTTGTTCAGCTTTTTGGTGAGAAAGACGAAAAAGGCGAAGCCATCATAATTCAAACTGGTGAAGACGTAAAAATATCAAGGGTTCTTACGCGTCAGGAAGTTGCCGACGTAAAGAAATCCGTAGCAAAATAACGCGTCTGATTTTATTTATTCATTTCACTGTACAGTTGCAGATAGTCTTTTAAATGCAATGGGAGCGTTTCGTATGGTTTAAGATGATACGGACATCTCTTTTCGCATTCTTTGCATTCGATACAGTTATTGATTCTTTCCATTTTTTCTTTCCATTCCGGTGTAAGAAAATTCTTGGTCGGAGAACGGCGTAAAAGCTGTATCATTCTGTTAGCAAAATCAATGGGGATTTCTGCGGGGCAGGGCATACAGTAACCGCAGCCACGACAAAAATCAAAAGAAAGATTTTTTCGTTCGTTTTCAACTTCTTCCATAAATTTGTCATCTACCTGCGGCGGATTAGCCTCAAAGTAGAGAATCTGACTGAGTTCTTCCTGTTTTTGTATGCCCCAGATTGGAACAACATTTTCAAATTGGCGCAAAAAACCGAATGCGAGAGGAATATTTGTAAGCATTCCACCGCATAAAGCTTTCATGGCAATAAAGCCGATGTTGAGCTGGTCGCAGAATTTTACAAGGTCAATTTCTTCCTGCGAAGAAAGCATGCTGAACGGATACTGCACGGTGTCATACAAACCGCTCAAAGCTGCATCGAGAGCTTGTATGCGTGAATGGTTTGTAATTCCTATAAAACGAATTTTTCCTTCTTTTTTTGCTTCCTGCAAGGCTTCATAAATACCGTCCGGCTGTCCCGACTTGGGAACAATCTTTGGATTGTGAAGCTGATAAATGTCTATATAATCTGTGTTCAGCTCAGAAAGGCTTGTTTCCAAATCCGCCTTGAGAGCTTGTGCGTTTTTAGCGGCTGTTTTGGTTGAAATTATGACGTTTTTTCGGATGTCTTTAAGCGCAATACCAAGCTTTTTTTCGCTGTCAGTGTATGCGCGGGCTGTGTCAAAAAAATTTATTCCGCCGTCGTAAGCTTTTTGTATAAGCTGTGCGGCTTCGTTGTAGTCAGAAATTCTCTGTATGGGCAGTGCCCCGAAAGAAGTACGGGAAACTAAAAGATTTGTTTTTCCCAGTCTTACATATTCCATAATGGAACCCCAAATAAAAAAACAGTTCCGTTCAAAACAATTTTTCAGTCTGAACGGAACTGCCTTTATAAGCGTTAAACTCTCTTGTAGTTTTTAATTTCCTGTTTGATTCTTGCTGTAAGTTCGCTTCTAGGAATACGAACCTGTTCCATCGAATCACGGAAACGGAGAGTTACGGTGTTGTCTTCTTTTGAGTCGTAGTCAACCGTAACGCAGAACGGTGTTCCTACTTCGTCCTGACGGCGGTAGCGTTTTCCGATTGCGCCAGCCTGGTCGTAGTCAGTTACGAATTCTTCTTTCAATTCGTTCTGAATGTCCTTTGCAAGTTCCGCAAGTCCGTCTTTTTTCATAAGAGGAAGAACAGCAACTGTAACAGGAGCAATTTTCGGATGAAAGTGAAGAACTGTTCTGTAATCTTCAGGCTCACCGGCTTTGGCAAGGTTCTGTTCTTCGTATGCGTCGCACATAAACATAAGAACGTTGCGGGTAAGACCGGCGGATGTTTCGATAATGTACGGAATGTACTTTTCGTTTCCGTTGTCCTGATCTATATATGACATATCCTTGCCGGAGTACTCGGTATGCTTTGTAAGGTCAAAGTTTGTTCTGTTGTGAATACCTTCCAGTTCGCTGAATCCCATTGGGAATTCGTATTCAATGTCGTATGCGTCCTTTGCGTAGTGTGCAAGTTTTTCGTGGTGATACCAGCGCAACTTGTTCTCGCGGATTCCGTACTTTTTGTAGAATTCCCAGCGCTGACCTCTCCAGTATTCAAAGAATTTGTCGTCGTCGCCCGGTTTTACAAAGAACTGCATTTCCATCTGCTCAAATTCGCAGGTACGGAAAATAAAGTTCTTAGTAACGATTTCGTTGCGGAATGCTTTACCTACCTGTGCAATACCGAACGGAATCTTCATTCTGTTTGACTGGATTATGTTCTTGTAGTTTACATAAATTCCCTGTGCTGTTTCAGGACGGAGATACAGGATGCTTGCTGTGTCTTCGGCTGGTCCGATATGTGTCTTGAACATAAGGTTGAAAGAACGCGGCGGTGTAAGTTCGCCTCCGCATTTGGGGCAGATTCTTTTTTCAACATTTTCTTTTGAAATCTGACTTTCGTCATCTGCACGGAACCGCATTTTGCAGTCTTTGCAGTCTACAAGCGGGTCTGAAAAATTCGCTACGTGTCCGGATGCTTCCCATGTGCGCGGGTGCATAAAAATTGCTGCATCGAGTCCGACAATGTTGTCGTGCAGCTGTGTCATCTCTTTCCACCAGGCGTTCTGAATATTCTTTTTCAGTTCAATTCCGAGCGGACCGTAGTCCCATGCTCCTGCCTGACCACCGTAAATTTCCGATGACTGAAATACAAATCCCCGTCTTTTGCAGAGACTGACAATTTTTTCCATGGTGATTTCGTGATTGTCCATGTTTTTTTCTTCCTTGCTTTCTTGTGGCCTTTCTGGGAGAAAGGCACTTTATTCTGTCGTGAGCAGACAAGCTGTTCGCGATCGGTTCACTGATAACTGCAATGAGCCGAACGACCCGCACAATACCTGACTGTACGGGGGCATTGTTAAAGAGTATAGCAAAAATCGTATTTTATGTATACACGTTTATCAGCTGACATTGCTTGTAAATCCTCAGAAAAAATCGTATTCTTTTTAATATATGAGTAACTTGCAGAATCTTAAAAAGACTTTTATTACCGAACCTTTGCTCAAACGCTTTTTGAGCTTTGTAAAAATCTGGACAACCAGCGATTCTTCCGTTGCGGATAAGGGCATTCAGCCTTCCACGGAACGCCAGCGTGATTTTGCGCAGCTTTTGCAGAACGAGCTCAGACTTATGGGTGTGAGTGATTTGACCCTTACCGCAGAAAGTTATTTGTGTGCACGGATTCCTGCTTCAAAAGGATATGAAAACTGTCCGTCCGTATGTTTTTTAGCACATCTTGATACGGTGGAAGAAGTTGGCGGAAAAGATGTAAAACCTCTCGTTTTTTCTAATTATGACGGAAATCCTATAACGCTGAAAAACAGCGTATCACTTGATCCCGACGAAGATTCCGCGCTGGCTCAATGTGCGGGTGATACTATAATCACATCAGACGGTACAACGCTTCTTGGTGCTGACGATAAGGCGGGTGTTGCCGCAATAATGACCGCTGTTGAATATATATTGAAAAACGCCGTTCCGCATGGACAGATTGAAGTTATATTTTCGCCGGATGAAGAAACCGGACACGGTATGGATCATGTTCCTGCCGGATGGATTCAGTCAAAGTTCTGTTACACAGTAGACGGCGGCGATGTTGGCGAGGTTGAAGCTGAATGTTTTAACGCCTGCAAGGTAGATGTTACGTTTGAAGGCAGAGCCACACACACTGGAACCGCCCGACCCGGTATGGTTAATGCGGTAACAATGGCTGCCAAATTCCTGCAGATGCTTCCGCAACAGGAAAGTCCCGAAACGACAGACGGCTATCAGGGTTTTTATGCTCCGATGGAAGTTGTCGGACACATAGAAAATGCTGCCGTTATTCTGTTTTTGCGCGATTTTGAAACGGACGGAATGAGCCGAAGGATAGAAACGGTAAAAACGCTTGCAAAGGCAACGGAAGCTGCGTTCCCCGGCGGTAAAGTTACCGTAAAAGTTACAGAACAGTACCAAAATATGAAAGACGGCATTATGAAAAATCCTGTTGTTATGGAAAAATTGGTTCAGGCGGTAAAGAATACGAGGATTCCTGTCCGGTTTGTTCCGATTCGTGGTGGAACTGATGGTTCACGACTTACGGAAATGGGCTTCCCGACTCCCAATATTTTTACGGGAGGGCATAACTTTCATTCAAAAAAAGAATGGGCGTCACTTTCGCAGATGACTTCTGCGGTTGAAGTTATCTGTGAGCTTGTAAAGCTTTGGAGCATAGAAAAATAAATATACCAAGAGAGGTGAATAAAAATGGAATACAGAACACA
>DBWK01000080.1:0-4254 GCA_002308875.1 Treponema sp. UBA1240 | reverse complement strand
GCAAAGGCATTAAAAGCTTACGTTACAAAGTAAAAAGACCGATAAAAATAAAAACTGATATTATTTTTACAAGAGGTCGTCATGTACGAATATGTTGTTGAGGGCGGATTTCCGATAAAAGGCGAAATAAAAGCCAGCGGAAACAAGAATGCGGCCCTCCCGTGTATAGCTGCTTCACTGCTTACACCTGAACCAATAATCCTGCGGAATATTCCTGAAATAGAAGACGTTGGTGTAATGCTTCAAATTTTGGAGTCTTTCGGAGCAAGCGTTGAAAAAACGGATGCAAATACGTACAAAATTACGGCAAAACAGATAGACAGTTATGAAGTTCCGGCTGAACTTTCGAACAAAATAAGGGCTTCAATCCTGTTTGCAGGACCTCTTGTTGCAAGAACGGGCAAGGCTGTTCTTTCTCCCCCCGGCGGTGATGTTATAGGCCGCAGAAGACTTGATACGCATTTTCTTGCTTTGCAGGAACTTGGTGTGCGTATTGCTGTCAACGGAAAATTCCGCTTTTCAGCAAACAAACTTGTAAGTGCCGACATCTTTCTTGATGAAGCTTCTGTTACCGCTACTGAAAACGCAATAATGACCGCCGTTTTAGCCGAGGGCGAAACAATCATAACAAATGCCGCCAGTGAGCCGCATGTACAGGATTTGTGCAATATGCTCAATTCCATGGGGGCGGATATTCACGGCATAGGTTCAAACATTCTTACTATAAAAGGCGTTGAAGGTTTACACGGCTGTGATTTTACAATCGGGTCGGATTTTATGGAAATCGGTTCGTATATCGGACTTGCGGCGGCAACAAAAGGTTCTATTACAATATCAGGAGTGAATGCTCGTGAGATGCGCCCTGTAAAAATAGCCTTCGCAAAGCTCGGTATTACCTGGAATATAAATGATGATGTGCTTGTTGTTCCGTCAGGACAACAGATGCGTGTTAATACGGATTTGGGTGGAATGATTCCCAAAATTGACAGCTCCCCGTGGCCGGGATTCCCGCCGGATTTGACCAGCATCATGACTGTTGTAGCAACGCAGGTTGAAGGTACTGTGCTTATTCACGAAAAGATGTTTGAATCGCGTATGTTCTTTGTTGACAAGCTTATCGGAATGGGTGCAAGAATCACACTGTGTGATCCTCATCGTGCCGTTGTTTCCGGACCGAGTAATCTTCACGGTTCGGAACTGACATCTCCCGATGTCCGTGCCGGAATGGCGATGGTCATAGCGGCTATGGCAGCTCACGGCGAAAGTGTTATCCGCAACGTTTATCAGGTTGAACGCGGTTATGAACATCTGACCGAGCGGTTGCAGAGTCTCGGCGGACACATTATCCGCAAAAAAGTCTGAGCCCGTACTTTTCATCGGAATTAGAATTATTTAAAAGAAATCTCTCTTGCCGTTTTGAAAAAAAATCACTATCTTTATTTTAATTGATTGAGAAATTAATTTAAAATTTAAGGAGATATTTGATAAAATGGCAAAAGAACTGCTTTTTAATGAAGAAGCCCGCAAAAAGTTACTTTCTGGCGTTGAGCAGATTTCACGGGCTGTTAAAGTTACACTTGGTCCAAAAGGACGCAATGTTCTTCTTGACAAAAAATTCGGTGCACCTACCGTAACAAAAGACGGTGTTTCCGTTGCAAAAGAAGTTGAACTGGAAGACCATTACGAAAATATGGGCGCCCAGCTTTTAAAAGAAGTTGCTACTAAAACAAACGATGTTGCCGGTGACGGAACAACAACCGCAACTGTTCTTGCATATTCAATGGTTCGCGAAGGACTCAAAGCTGTTGCCGCAGGAATGACACCTATCGAACTTAAACGCGGTATGGACAAGGCAACTGCTCTTGCTGTAGAAGAAATCAAAAAGAATTCAAAAGAAATAAAAGGTTCTGACGAAGTTTCACATGTTGCTTCAGTTTCTGCCAATAACGATGCGGAAATCGGTAAAATCCTCGCCGAAGCAATCGAAAAGGTCGGAAAAGACGGCGTTATTACCGTTGAAGAAGCAAAAACGATGGAAACAACAACAGACTTTGTTGAAGGTATGCAGTTTGACCGCGGTTACATTTCATCATATTTTGTAACTGACCGCGACCGCATGGAAACAGTTTTCAACGATTGTCTGATTCTTATCCATGACAAGAAAATCTCTAATATGAAAGACCTCCTGCCGCTTCTTGAAAAAGTTGCACAGACAGGAAAACAGCTTCTTATCATTGCTGAAGACCTTGACGGTGAAGCACTTGCAACTCTTATCGTAAACAACATCCGCGGAACGCTCAAAACATGTGCTGTTAAGGCTCCTGGTTTTGGTGACCGCCGCAAGGCAATGCTCGAAGATATCGCTATTCTTACAGGTGGTGAAGTTATTACCGAAGAACTTGGTCTCAAGCTTGAAAACACTGAAATCGCTCAGCTTGGTAAAGCAAAATCCGTTAAGATTGACAAAGACAATACAACAATCATCGACGGTGACGGCAAGCAGAAAGACATCAAAGACCGTATCGCTCAGATTAAAGCTCAGATTGAAGAATCAACAAGCGATTATGACAAAGAAAAACTCAAGGAACGTCTCGCAAAACTTGCAGGTGGCGTAGCTGTTATCAACATCGGTGCTGTAACAGAAGTTGAAATGAAAGAAAAGAAACACAGAGTTGAAGATGCCCTTTCTGCAACACGTGCTGCTCTTGAAGAAGGTATTGTAGCCGGTGGTGGTCTTGCACTTATTCAGGCTGCAAAGGCTCTTGAAAAAGCAGATGAAACTTCTTTGACAGACGATGAAAAGGTTGGATTCAAGATTGTAAAACGCGCTCTTGAAGAACCTATCCGCCAGATTGCAGAAAACGCAGGCCTTGACGGTGCTGTTATTGCTGACAAAGCAAAGAACGAAAAGAAAGGTGTCGGATTTGATGCTTCAAAGATGGAATGGACTGATATGTTTGCAGCCGGTATCATTGACCCTGCAAAGGTAACACGTTCCGCTCTCCAGAACGCTGTTTCTGTAGCAAGTCTTCTGCTCACAACAGAATGTGCAATTACAGACATTCCTGAAAAGAATCCTGCTCCTGCAATGCCTGCAGGCGGTATGGGCGACATGGGCGGAATGTATTAATAAATTCTGCGTAAAGTACGCATAGTATAAAAAGGCTGTCAGCTTAGGCGACAGCCTTTTTTTTAATAAATTTTTTAAATTTTTTTTCAAAATAGTACAAAATCAACATTTAAAAACAATATTATTTGTATGAATATTTTTAGTTTTTCACCTTTCGGTTATGAAGGGGCCGTTGTTTCGGTTGATGTTGATTTGCGGCGGGGAATCCCGGCCGTGGATATTGTTGGTTTGGCGGATAATGCGGTAAAGGAATCGCGCGAAAGAATGCGGTCTGCCATATTGAATTCCGGTTACGAATTCCCTAAGGAACGCGTACTGATAAGCTTGTCACCAGCTGATATGCGCAAAGAAGGAGCCGGCTTTGACCTGCCTATTGCGGTTGCGGTTCTGAATGCGGAGCGGGACAATAAAAGTTCCGGAGAACAGCAGAACGAGAATGTGGATGAGATTACAGAAAGTGTTCTTGTTATGGGTGAACTTGATTTGTCCGGAAAAGTTCGTTCTGTGCGTGGTGTTCATGCGGCGGTTCTTACTGCAAAGGAAAACGGTATAAGCTGCTGTATTGTTCCCAAGGGCAACTATCAGGAAGCTGTCGTGCCGCAAATGCACATATTCGGTGTTGAAAATCTGAAAGAAGCTTTTG
This sequence comes from Treponema sp. UBA1240, assembly GCA_002308875.1. GTDB lineage: Bacteria > Spirochaetota > Spirochaetia > Treponematales > Treponemataceae > UBA1240. Next base: position 481 of record DBWK01000080.1, on the reverse strand, counting down.
AATGTTTAAGCAAAATTCAGGATGTAAATGATTTTAAAACTGAAGTCATTGAACCGCAATGTGAGGATGAAGTTTGTTTTGCGCCGTTAGCTGAAAATATGGATTATTCCACCGTAAAAAATCAGGGTACTCTTTTGCGCGGGCTGCAGATTGCTGCTGCCGGTTTTCACAACCTTATGGTGTATGGACCTCCCGGATGTGGGAAAACACTTGCTGTTCAGCGACTGCCTTCAATTCTGCCGTTGCTGACATTGAATGAATCCCAGACAGTTACAAGGATTTACAGTCTTGCAGGATTGCTGCCTGCCGGCAGTTCGCAAATAAGTCAGCGACCTTTCAGGCAACCCCATCAAACTTCCAGTCTTGAGGGGATGAGTGGTGGCGGTGTTTTATGCCGTCCCGGAGAGATTTCGCTTGCGCATAACGGAGTTTTATTTTTGGACGAAGCCGCCGAATTCCGAACAAGTGTTCTGCAGGGGCT
>DBWK01000036.1 GCA_002308875.1 Treponema sp. UBA1240 | reverse complement strand
ACTGAAGAAATGTTGCTTATCATTTGCTGAACGGCTGCGGAAGCCTCGGTAACCGCCGCTGCCTGTCCCTGAATCATCCGGTCGAGCGATTCAATATTCTTTGTAATTTCGGTCATTGCCGCAGCGGAATTGCTTATGCTTGCACCCTGACTTTGTACCTGATTGTGCACAAGTCCGATGTTGTTGGACATTTGGCTTATTGTTGTGGTTGTGTTGAGCATTTCGTTTGAAAGAATATCGCCTGCCTGCTGAAGGTTTTGTTCCGAATCCTTTATGTTCTTCATAATGGAATGGAATTTTGCAAGGAATTTGTTTACCGATGCTACAAGCTGTCCTATTTCATCGTTTCTTGTTGTTTTAAGTGTTACCGTTAAATCGGCTTCACCGGTGCTAAGCTCATCAACAAGTTCCGTAACCTTGTTAAGACGATTTATTATGGCATTAACCACAAACAGGAATATTAAAAAGATAATGGCGCCTATAATAGCTCCGGCAACAGTTACAACCAACTGAGTACGTTTTGTTGCCTGATGGACTTCCGCAAGTGCAATCGTATATCCTATTGTGCAATGCAAAGATCTTATAGGCGCAATAAAAGTAACGCACGGAACGCCGTCAACTTCGCTTTCAACATAGTCCCAGTCAATCATATTTTCTTTTGCAAGTTTTGCCTGTAACGCAATTTCAGGATACTGGTTCAGGTCTTGCGAAATCATTTCGGGGTTTTTGTGTGCAATAATAATGTTTGATCGGTCGGTTAAAAAGAAATAACCTGTTTCGCCCATTTTGTACGAAGCAATTTCGTTTGAAATCTGCTCCATATCGAGCATTCCGGTAAAATAACCTTTAATTTGTTTATTTGAATCTACCACTGCCCTTGTTACCGGAAGCACATATTTTCCCGATTTTTCAGAAACAGCAATTTTTCCTATATAAATTTTTTCGTCATTAAACATTGCTGCGTGGTGATAGTCTTTGTTGCGCAGTTCGCCTTCCTGTCCTGTAACGCCGTTCGTGCGGTAGGGTTTTGCTTCTGCATCGGCAAAAAAGAAATCATCATAATCCTCATTCTGCAAATCGGCGTGGTTTTGCAGCCATGCGGCAATTTGTGCTGTTGTTCCGGTTTTTGCAATATCAGATTCAGAAAAAGTTTTAAGATCGTTTACATAAATTTCGAGCCATTTGTTCAGCTTTTCGGCACGGCTTGTTACAATTACACCCGCCATTTCGTATTAGGAAGCTTGAGTTTGTGTTTTAACAACGGAAGAAGTAAAGAATAATAAGCCGCCTATGAGAATTAGCACGACAAAAAGAATTACGATACTAATTTGTTTTGCTATACTGGTTTTTCGAGATGATAACTTTTTATTCTTTTTCGCCATAAAAAACTCCTGTTCTTATGCTTATGAAAGTATAACATAAAAATTTAAATAGCGATAAGTCTTATTTTGATATTTGTTTTATTTTTACGAAAAAAAATGCTACTTTACTCGGTTTTAAAAGAACAATAAAATGAGCTTATGCTGGCAAATTATCATACACACACACCGCGCTGCAAGCATGCCGTAGGAACTGAACGCGAATACATTGAGCGGGCGATTGACTGCGGCTTTAAGATTCTGGGTTTTTCAGACCACACACCGCAGCCGTATCCAAAAGACTATGTTTCTACAATCCGTATGGGTATCGATGAGATAGAAGACTACACAAGCACGCTTGTTGCTCTGCGCGAAGAATATAAGGACAAAATAAAGATTCTTATCGGTTATGAAGTTGAATACACACACAAATATTTTGACAAGCTTTTGACGGAACTTCGTAAGTTTCCGCTTGATTATCTGATACAGGGACAACACTTTGCGCCGGACGAGGTGGAAGGTGCTTACATGGGTTTTAAAAGCGGGGACGAGTCGCGCCTGAACCAGTATGTGGATTTGACCGTTGAGGGAATGAGGACTGGCTTGTTTTCGTATCTGGCGCATCCCGATTTGGTGAACTTTACCGGTGACGACGCAACCTACAAAAAGCACATGGTTCGCATTGTTGAGACCGCGCTGGAATGTGATATTCCGCTAGAAGTGAATATGCTGGGTTTTGTTGAAAAACGCAATTATCCGTGTGACCGGTTTTTCAGTATGGCGGTGCAGATGGGCGCAAAGTTTGTAATAGGATGTGATGCGCACAAGCCTCAGATGCTGAACCAGCCCGAAGCTGTTCCTGGTTTTATGGATTTTCTTAACCGGTATGGGATTAATGTAACGGACAATGTGATTAACCTTGGTTAAAAGTATTCATTTGTCAAAAAATATGGTAAAACAGGTTTGTTATGAACGAAAAAGAACGTGAAAAACTAATAGTTCAGACCAGTGTTATTGGAATACTCACAAATATACTGCTGGTTGCCTTTAAAATGACGGTGGGCTTGGTGTCCAATTCAATTGCTGTTATTCTTGATGCTGTTAACAATCTTTCGGACGCGCTATCGTCCGTAATAACCATAGTGGGAGCCAAGCTTGCCGGAAAAGCACCCGACAAAAAGCATCCCCTTGGCTACGGCAGAATCGAGTACCTTACTTCAATGATTGTGGCAGCAATCGTTTTGTATGCGGGTATTACGTCTCTTGTAGAATCTGTGAAGAAAATAATTCACCCCGAAAAAGCAGAATATTCAGTAGTGTTGGTTGTAATTATCGCGGTTGCGGTAATCGTAAAACTGCTTCTCGGCTCGTTCGTTAAAAACCGGGGAAAAAAGGTTAATTCCGGTGCGCTCGTTGCTTCCGGTTCCGATGCGCTTTTTGATGCGATTCTCTCGGCATCGGTTCTTGCTTCAGCATTGATTTACATGTTTTTTCACGTGTCGCTTGAGGCTTTTGTAGGTGTGGTGATCGCAGTGTTCATCATAAAAGCCGGTATGGAAATGCTGGTTGAAACATTGGACGACATACTCGGCAAACGTGCGGACAAGGACCTTGTGCTTAAGGTTAAAAAACTGATAAACGAAGAGGAAGAAGTCCGCGGTGCTTACGACCTGATAATCAACAATTACGGACCGAATAAAAATATTGCTTCTGTGCATGTGGAACTGCCCGATACAATGACGGTGGAAGAAGTTGATAACCTTACCCGGCGGCTTGAAGAGAAAATATACAAAGCAACTGCTGTAATTCTCACCGGAATAGGCGTTTATTCCCACAACTCCAAGAATGATGAAGCCGCCGAAATCCGAAACAACGTACAGAAAATTGTAACAGCCCACGATTATGTGTTGCAGATGCATGGTTTTTACATTGACATACAGAACAAAAAAATGCGTTTTGATGCGGTACTTACTTTTGAGGTTTCATTCAAGGAAGCGGTAGAAATAATGAAAAAAGAAGTAAAAGCGGCTTACCCTGACTACGAAGTAACCATTTCTACCGATGCCGATATTTCCGACCTGTAGCAGTCTGATAGTTTAAAAAAAATCTAATTATCTTGACAAAAAACTTTTTGTTAGTATACTCTAACATAGTATTAGTTATAACTAACCTGATAAACGAAGCAAGTGTTTGTAAAAAACTTTCTTTTTTTTACCTTATATGTTAGCTAAAACTAATCAAAACAGGAGTAAAAATGATGCCGTTGACATTTGCAGGTGTTGGCGAAACCAACATCATCAAAAAAATTACCGGAAATTCGGAAATAAAAAAGCATTTGGAAAACCTCGGTTTTGTACCTGGCGGAAATGTGAGCATTATTTCCGAGAACAACGGGAACATAATTGTAAATGTAAAAGAAAGCCGCGTCGCCATAAGCGAAGAAATGGGAAGGAGAATTCTTGTATGACTCTTAAAGAAGTAAAGCCCGGACAAACGGTTGTTGTCCGGAAGATTAACGGTGAAGGTGCGGTAAAACGCCGCATTATGGAAATGGGAATTACAAAGGATGTAGAAATCTTTGTTCGCAAAGTTGCACCTCTTGGTGACCCTGTTGAAATTACAGTTCGTGGATATGAGCTTTCGCTCAGAAAAGCGGATGCAGAAATTATTGAGGTGATGTAGAATGAAAATAGCACTGGCAGGAAACCCTAACTCCGGAAAAACTACGCTGTTCAATGCGCTTACCGGTTCAAACCAGTTTGTTGGAAACTGGCCCGGAGTAACAGTTGAAAAAAAATCCGGCAAATACAAGTCCGCGGACGGTGAAATTGAAATAGTCGACCTTCCGGGAATCTATTCGCTTTCTCCCTATACATTGGAAGAAGTTGTTGCCCGTAACTACCTGATTGATGAACGCCCTGACGGCATTTTGAACATTGTTGACGGAACAAACCTTGAACGCAACCTTTATCTTACAACACAGCTTGCGGAACTCGGCATTCCTATGGTAATCGCCATTAACATGATGGACGTTGTTAAAAAGAACGGTGACAAAATAAACATTGCTGAACTTTCTTCAAGACTTGGCTGCAAGGTTGTGGAAATTTCTGCCCTTAAAAAAACAGGAATCATTGCCGCCGCTGAAATGGTTATTTCTGAGGCAAAGAATGGCTCCGTTGTTCCGTTTCATACATTTTCAGGTTCTGTTGAGCATGCGCTTGCACACATCGAAGAGGCTGTTCTGCACCAGATGGATGAGTCGAAGCAACGCTGGTATGCAATCAAGATTTTTGAGCGCGATAAAAAGCTTGTTGAAAAACTTGGCTTGCCTGCAGACAAACTTGCTCATATTGAAAACGACATCAAAGCCTGCGAAAAAGAAGTGGACGATGATGC
>DBWK01000057.1:11184-21455 GCA_002308875.1 Treponema sp. UBA1240 | reverse complement strand
ATTCCTACTTCCTTCATAATCCTGCGCTTAAGGTCATACCCTATTTCTTCATAGTCTTTTATAGACCAGTTGCAGTCATCAAAGAACAAAAAAGATTCGTCAATGGAATACACTTCAATTTCGGGCGCGTATTCGGCATATATGGAAGTAATTCTCCGGCTGATGTCCGCATAAAGGGTGTAATTGCTGGAAAAGATTGTAATACCGTGCAAAGCACACAAGGCGCGCACCTTAAAGTAAGGGTCGCCGCGTTTTATTCCGCAGGCTTTTGCTTCCTTGTTCAGAGCGATTATTATGCCGTCATTGTTGGAGAGAACCGCCACCGGTTTTGAGCGCAGGTCGGGGCGGTAAATCTGCTCGCACGAGGCATAAAAAGAGTTTCCGTCGGCATGCAGAATCATGTTCTTTTTACCGTGTGTATTATGTAAGTTATTGTGCCTGTAATAAGCATCTCATCCCCTATGTTGCACGCACGCCCCAGTGCAAAGTGCCCTTCTGATTCATAAACCACAAGAGCTTTGGGATTAAACGGCAGCGCCCTGTCAATTATAAGCAGGTCTCCGTCATAAATGCCCATATTGCGGTAGCGTGAACTTTCTATTTGCATAAAAACGGTTGCGGCAGGGTGCTTTATGAGGATTGTGTTCAAATCTATCGTACTGCTTTCATAGCCCTGCGCGGGGCTGGGGAATCCGCTTATCATTGTAATTTGATAATAATTCTGCGGCGATTATTTGTCAACAAAAATAATAACCAAACAGTTATTTATTTTATTAAAAAATCATTGTATAATAATCGGCATGGATGCGGAACTATTTTGGAAAAAAGTAAAGCTTTTGCTCTCTGAACAGGACAAGAACCAGGAATGGCTTTGCGAACAGACAGGTCTTATACTCGGTTCACTTCGCAACAAGATTTCGCTCGGAAGGCTGCCGGGCTTTGATGAGGGGCTTAAAATAGTTGAATCTCTCGGTCTTACTATGGAACAGTTCAAGCTGTACCCCGATGTACCGTCTAAAGATATTATAAACATTCCGGTTTATGAACAGGCTTTTTCCGCCGGTAAGGGTCAGGAACTGCCCGATTCTGCGGAAATTATGGATTATGTTGCGCTTCCTGCCAATCTTAAAAAGTACCGCAACAATATACGCGCCTCTTATGTGCGCGGGGACTCGATGGAGCCGACTCTTTTTGACAATGACATTATTCTTTACGACACTTTCGGCTATGATGGAACGGACGGCATTTATGCCATAAACTACAAGGGGGCGGCGTTTGTAAAACGTCTCCAGCGCGACAAGGACTTTGTACGCATTATTTCTGACAACAAGATGTATGCGCCCATGACCGAAAGCGGCGAAAGCGACGATTTTAGGATAGTGGGAAAAGTCCGCTACGTTGTTCACAAGTTGCAGGGGTAAAAACGGGTATTACGCCTGCATCATCTGCTTCAGCTTTTTTGCGTTCTTTGCACCGTTGCCGTTGGGGTGGTTGTTAAAGAATACGTGAACCTTTTTTTCTTCCACCAAAGCCTGGTTTATAACAGGCACAAAGCTTTCCAGCTCACTGTCGCTGTATTCGTAATTGTATCGTGCAGAGCCGTTTGGAGAATCATTTACCGAATACCAGGCGCTTTCGTTGCGACCGTGAAGACGTATATATGCATTTCTACCGATAAACGGTGTTTTGAGCCTGCTGCCGTCGGGCAGGTACTTGAGCTGCGGCATATCACAAAAGACTATTCCGGCATTGCGCTTTTCAAGCCCTTCAAATACGGATTCCTTTATCCATTCTGCGTGGCGGAACTCTATCACAACAGGAAAGCCGTCAAAAGCCTTTATGAGATTAGCAAGATACAAGCGGTTTTCTTCTGTATAATGAAAGCTCTGCGGAAACTGAAACAGCACCGCGCTAAGGCAGTCTTTATCTTGGAGCGGCTTGAGCGCATCTCCAAAAGCCTGCGCCGTACTCTGCCAGTTTTGGGCAATTTCGTGCGTGAGCAGGCGGTTAGCCTTTACGCTGAACTGTAAGTTGCCCTCACTCCGTTCGTAAAACGAAAGGAGTCTTTCGCCGGTGGGCATATTGTAAAATGTGCCGTTAAGCTCAAGCGCATTAAACTGCGTGGCATAATACGCCAAAAAGTCTTTGCGCTTTAAATCAGCAGGATAAAATACGCCCTTCCATTCGGGGTAGTCAAAACCGCTTGTGCCGATTAGAAGTTTTGTAGTTGCGGTCAATTTTTTGCCAGCTGCTCGTAGAGCTTGAATAATTCGGCGACGCACTCGCTTTCGGTCATTTTGAGGCTGAAGCCGTAGGCCTGCATTACGGCTTTATCGTTTTCTTGATGTGCCTTGCGGAGTTCGGGCGGCATAAGCGTTTCGTCGTACAAATCTGCAAGCGATGAATCGGGATATTTGGCACGCGCGTCTAAAATGGCTTGCGCTGTCTTTTCGATTTTGGCTTTCTGCTCGTCTGTGGGGTTTGGCCACGGGAAGTTGTTGTAGACAATATCTTTTGAATAGCGGTAATCGCTCTTTAGACGACCGGCAACAGCACGCATCCAAGCCATGTGTACGTTAGAAGTTAAAATAGCAAAATGGTATAGCGTTGCTTCGGGAATTATGAATACCAAATCACTTGCAAAAGTATCAGGTGAAATAAAACCGATAGGAATGTAACGGCGTTTTTCAGAGCTGACTTTTGGAACAATGATATAATCTGATTTTGGCATGTTTTCGGTTGAAAAATGGTTTGGAATATCTGCAAGTTTTTGAGTTGCGACTCTTTTGCTAGCTAAGCGCATTTCTCTTACAGCCTGTACTCTTTTATAACACTCTGGCATTTTTTTTATTTCAGATGGGGAACAGTCACCGAGCCATAGACAATAACGATAATATCGGTTTATAAATTCATCAGAACCAATCCATTTCTTAAAATATTTTTCTGAAAGTGGTTCTGTTTTTATGAATGCTTTCATTTCATCTTCTGTAAAAAGATAGTTTCCGCCATCAATCGGGAGATTTCCTATTCCAATTTCTGGAATATTACACAATGGTTTTGCCCTGCTTTCTATGAAAATATCTGGTGCATCCAGAAGATAACCATTAATATTATTGACAGATATTGATTGTGATTCATTAAGATATATTGTCTTTTCTTTCGCTTTTATATAACTAAATCCAACAATTACACAATGAACATGCGCTTTTATATTTGCTTCGCTATCCCAACGGAATGTTCGATAAGCAAAATCTATTTTAATACCGTTTTTCATTAACGGCTTCCACATTATTGCGACCTGTTCACCTTGCGTTATAGAATTTGTAGAAACCAAGGCGGCTTTTGCATTCGTATTTTTAATTAAATCAGAAGCTTTTTTATACCAGCATGAAACATAATCTACATTGCCAATGTTTTTAATGTTTTCCCATACATAAAGAACATCTGCTTTTTGACTTTCAGACATTAAACGCGCACCCACAAACGGCGGGTTGCCCATGATGTAATTAAGCTCATTTTTGGGAACAACCGTTTCCCAGTCAGTACGAAGTGCGTTTCCTTCTATTATATTTGTATAATTATCCAACGGCAAAAATGATGCGGCAGAATTTGTAATAGCGTTTGTTTCCTGCAACATCTGGCATTCGGCTATCCACAATGCAGTTTTGGCAACTACACAGGCAAAATCATTTATTTCGATTCCATAAAACTGCTGAATATGTACTTTTACAAAACTGTGTCCGAACAATTCTGTGAGAGTTCCCTGTGTTTCATTTCCGCCAATCATAAGTTGGAGACATTTGTTTTCGAGTCTTCGTAACGAAAGATATGTTTCCGTAAGAAAGTTACCTGAACCACATGCCGGGTCAAGAAATTTTAAGCTGCCCAATTTGCGCGAAAACTCCAGAAGTTTTTCATTTCTTGCTGTAACGGTTTTTATATTCCTGATTTGTTCGTATTCGGCGTTGAGTTCGTCCATAAACAGCGGATCGATTACTTTATGAATGTTCTCAATACTCGTATAGTGCATACCACCTGAACGCCTTGTTTCGGGGTTCAGGGTACTTTCAAATACAGCACCAAAAATTGTGGGCGAAATATCTGCCCAATCAAAATCTGAGCTTGCTTTGTTTATGAGTAAATCTTTCAGTTCTTCAGTAAAATTAGGTATCAGCAAATCCTGTTCCGTAAATAATCCTCCGTTTACATACGGAAAAGCTGCTAATTCTTCTTCAAGGAAAGGATCTCGTTCTTCGGGCTTTTGGTCTAAAACTTTGAACAGATTCAATAAAGCTGCCCGCAGGTCTTTTGCTTCGTAGTGTTTGAGATAATCACCGAACATGGACTTTTGTCCGAAAATTCCTGCATCTTCCGCATAAAAACAAAAAACAAGACGAACACAGAGCATGTTAAGACTTTTAAGACAGGCCTTTATATCAATGTTTTTGGCGAGTTTATACTGTTCTAACAAGTTGTCGTAAATGAGTCCTACTATATCACCAGCTTTAATGGATAGTTCCATTTCTTTTTTTAGATGCTGGCTTCCTGTATCTGTAATGAATGAAAGCCTGTAAAACTCTTTTTCGAGGTTTTTAAGGAATATTTCTTCCGGTTCACCGTTAGGGTTTTCCATGTCATAAACAAGGAACTCGTCAAAATTGCAGGTAATAATCCACTTGGGGTGCTGGCTGAGCGGTAAATCGGCAACATACTTTTTTGCCTGCTGAAAGGGTGTTAAAAGAGAACCGTCACTCTGTTTAATGGGTTCGCGTAAATCCTTGTGGCTTGATTTTTGTTCTATCATTACGCGCGTAGACGGAATGTATGCGTCTATAAAGTTTGTAATTGTTTTATTTTGAATTTTATCTTTAACTTGTTCTTCAAAGAAAATAAACTGAGCAATATCTTCTACACCGTAAACGCTCGTTAAAAGGTCAATCCAGAATTTCTGTGATTCGCCTTTTTCGTAACCGTGTCCAGTCCAATTTGCAACAAAGTTTTTAGCCGCTTTTTTCTGTTCCTGTTGTGATAACATGTTCGTTAAAATTCCCGAATCGCACAAACGGGGCCGATGAGGTTCTTTTCGTACCATTGGCAAAGGCCACTGTAGAAAAAGAGTAAGTACACGTAAAGATCGGAGGAAGCGTGATGCGACGACGACCAGAAGTAAGTGCTCGAAAAAGTATTAGTCAAACCGCAAAGTGCAACAGCTGCATCTATATTGGTTCTTAAATTATAAATCTGGTAAAGTTCTGCAATGCTCGGCAGATACCAACCGTTTGCATAAGCTCCTGTACAGCCGTTTGTGCTGCCGTAGTTTTTGGCATATTCAAACGCAGGGTAATTTCCCGCTGTTCCTGTGTCATTAATTCCTGTTCCTGCAAGAAATGCAGCAAGCTGCGAAAAGTTGTCACTGCCGTCTTTAACACCTTCAAAGGTGTATGCACCTGCGCTTCCACTTGGCGTACACTGTATTGTAGTAATGTTAGTGGCACATCCGTTTGCTGTATCCAAGCACCAATTCATAAAAGAAGGCGAGAGCTTTAAACCAACTCCAAGTGTTCTTGTTGAGCCGTTATTGCTGCAATCAGTGCCTTTGTAAAAAATCATGGCCACTGCATCTGCCTTAACTTCATCTGTAAAATACAAGTCTGTTGAATATGCAACTGCCGTTCCGTTTTTAAACACAATGTCGTTTACTGCATCAGGTGTATTCTTTCTGGCTGCAATGCTGTACGAGGCACTTGAAACTGTACTAAATTCACCGTCTTTTATCGCAATAGCTTTCAGCGTACATGCGTTGTTTATCGTCACTTTGCTTGCAGTATACACAGTGCTTGATGAGGTCGGCTCTGTTCCGTCTAATGTGTAATATATTGTTGCTCCTGCAACACTAGTACTAATTCCAATCTTTGCGCCGCTCAAAAGTTTTTTACCAGTCGGCACTTGAATCGTCGGAGCTGTTAATGTCGCTACCGGCGTAGGTGTAGGTGTAGGCGTTGTTGATGTACTGCTCGAATTTGTTGTAGCCGGGGTTGCTCCACCGCCGCCGCCTCCGCCACCACCGCATGAAACGAAGATTATAGAAAGAACAAATAATATCAATAATACATAAATTAGTTTTTTCATAAAATTTTCTGAGCCTCAATAACTTTTTCGTTTATCACACATTTCTGTAACATTTGTACCAATTTATAAAATTTTACTTGTGTTTTTTAAAATCGTCAAGGAAAAACATTATTGTATTAATACATAGATTTCATCTGTACTTATCCAATCTGCCACTGTCGCAAACTATATATTAACTGTGTCAGTATTGACGCAGACACTAAATATAGTGTGTCTTTTTCTATTCTGTTCTGTAAAAATCTGTGTCATTTTTCAGGTGCATATCAATGAAACTTTTATTAGAAAAAAAATCTCATTTTTTTCATCCCTATGAGAAAAATTTTCATCAGTATGAAAAAAAATTTTCATCTTGATGAAAATAAATTTTCATATTGATGAAAATAAATTTTCGTCTATATGAAAATCGTATAGAAAAAAGAGAGAGAACTGAAATTTTATTAAAAAATGTAAAAAAATAATAAATTCATATACCATTCAAAAATCCTATGTTATAATACTTTATAGAGTATGAAAAAAGTTTTTGTTTTGTCAGCAAAAATTTTCTCATTAACAAGCGTTTGTTTATGTTTGATACTTTTCCTTGCTGCCTGCGGAGGCGGTGGAGGAGGCGGTGCAAGCCTTCCCGACAGCGAATACACAACGCATAACACCGGCGGCTGGGGCGGCGGTGGTGGTAGCGGCGGAGGAGGAAACAGCGGCTCCATCAACGGCACAATTACGGGAAGCACACCGCTTAACGTAACAGAATATACTTATAACGGACAAACATATACCAGCGTTGAAGCACTCAAAAACGCAATTGCCGAGACCGCGCCGGCAGGTCAGTTCACAATACCTTTTACATGTACCAATGCAAGTAACGAAACTGAAATAAGAACCGCAAGAATCACCAAAACAGTCAGCGGCAACAACACCGAAATATTAATCGAACACCAATACATGGCAAGCGTAACTGTTAACGAAACGCCACTGACAATTCCGTTTTACTACAACGACGGCATTTCACTTGCGGATATAGCGGCAGCACTAGGTAATGAAACTGTCGGGTCGGGAAGCGATGAAGTTGTTTTTGAACTTCAAAAACTTAAAATAGGCGGAGCCGAATACGGCTTAAACGGCAGCCTGCCTGTTTCTGCAAACGGTGATGTAACGCTTAACAGCGCTGATATACACGGCGTATATCCCAAATGGGGAATTTCAACAGGCAATACAATTCAATTCTCAAGTTCTCTTAATGAGGGAGATTCCGTCGTGATAAATACGACAGAGCCGATTATTAGAATAGACAATCCAGACGATAAGACTATATCGCTTGATTTGCGGAATATGAATACAAATAATACAACATTTATACGGAACTTCATCAATTCACCCGCTAATGTTACTGATCTTGTTCTTCCTTCTAATATTACAACTATAGCTAATGAGGCATTATCAAATGCCACTAATCTTGCAAGTGTTGTTATTCCTAACAGTACAGCAACTATAGGACAATCTGTTTTTAAAGATTGTACACATTTATCATCCGTAACTTTTGAAGAACCTTCGCAATTGCAAACAATAGAAAACCGTGCCTTTGAAAATTGTACAAGTCTTCATTCAGTTGTGCTTCCCGCAAGTGCAGTTAATATCCAAAATCTAGTTTTTAACGGTTGCACTAATTTAACGGTCACTATGAAAAAATTTCCGACTAATAACGGTACAGGACGTTTTACAGGAATAACAGGTGATTTTACTCTTATATTCAAGCCTGTTAACGAACAAATGGAAATAAAAAGCATAATGGACAATCTTACAGCTGTTTCAGGACTTGGTAATTTTTTTGGTGACAGCAGCGGATACCCTGGTGGTAATTTACAAATTGTATTTGATGCAACTGACAGTGGAACCTTCAAAATAAACGTTGGAACTTTCTCTTCATCTTATTTTCCTGCAACAGCTGTTTTTAGGTTTATTCAGATTAATTCGTTGGATAGTAATATCTTTTTATTTGACGGTAGTTCATGTTTTAAAGCCAATGCACAAGGAAGTTTTTTGAATTTTAACATGCATTGGGATACATCGGGGAATGATGGAGCGGGTAGCTGGGTAATCAATCCATAGGTAGAGTTTTTCGATGAATGAACTTTGTATACAAAATAATTACGCTAATACGGATGCAGCTGTTCTACTTTACCTGTCCGCGCAGAACAGATGCAAGTTCTTTCCACACAACCTTGTCCTGGGCACTGAGCGTTGCAAAATCCTGCTGACGGCCCCAGGCTGAAAACTCTATAAAGCGTTTTACCCGCTCGTTGAGAGAAGCAAACTTTGTTTCCTGAAAATTGGACAACCACTTGGGTATACGTTTTACATACTTAAACATCATTGCATAGTGCTGCAGGCAAAGTCCGTCGGATTTGGTAAAAAAGTNNTTCTCGCCCTCACCTTCTTCAGTTTTGTCGGCTTCGGCAATAAATGTGAGAAATTCCTTTTCTATTCTCATTCGCTCAACGCAGGCCGGGCACATGCTCTTGCGCTTGCGCAGCTTTTTCTTTTTAAAGTCCGCAAGATAATCTTCCAAAGTATCGCGACCGAGAATTGCAACTGCAAGCCCGTCTCTGTACGAAAGCAGAGTTTCCGCATGTGTATTGCAGAATCCGCCTGCTTCTCTGTACTGCGCCCTGAACGTTCTGTCCGAAATATGCTCAAAAAGCATTCCGTCAATATAGCGGTCAATCCTTTCGTTTATAATCGTACAAAGCGGACATTCCGGTTTTTCGCAGGCCTTTTGCAATGCAAAAAAATTTACGTGTTTGTCTGCTGCCATAATCCGCCCTTTAGTTTGAATCCGAAAGCTTGATTTTGATGTTGCTTGTCTGCTTGCCGCGTATAATCGTTACAACAACCGTATCGCCCGGCTTTTTGCTCTCGAGCGCGGAATAATAGTCCGCAAGTGAAGCAACGCTTATTCCGTCTATGGCTGTAATAACGTCGCCGCCTATGTAAATAACCTGGCTGCTTCTGCTTGAACCATAGCGCACGGCTTCGGTACCGCCACGGAGTCCGGATTTGTCGGCATTACCGTTTTTAACAACCTGCGAGACCATCAAGCCTGACGAAACGGAAAGCTTTGCATAGTTTGCGATTGAACTGTTGAGCTGAACAAAGCTCGCGTCAATGCTTCCACGCTTTACAGTACCGTACTGAATAAGCTCCGAAACAACACGGCTTGCTGTGTTTATAGGAACGGCAAAACCGATACCTGCGGAACTGCCGGATGTTGAATAAATCATTGTGTTTATGCCGATCATTCTGCCCTGTGTATCAAGCAGAGGTCCGCCCGAATTGCCGGGGTTGATTGCCGTATCGGTCTGTATCATATCTCTGATTATTGTTCTGTTTGAAGTCTGGATAGGGCGTCCCAAGCCTGAAACAATACCTGTGGTCATTGTGCGTTCAAAACCGAACGGATTGCCGATTGCAATTACCTTCTGCCCTACTTTGAGGTTTGAAGAATCGCCGAATGCGATTGTAGAAAGTTCCATATTCTCAGGCGGAGTGAATTTTACAACGGCTATGTCGCTTGCTGAATCTGAGCCTATAACCTTGCCCTCATACTGTGTGCCGTCTGACAGCGAAATGTAAATGCGGTACGCGTCCTGAATAACGTGTGTGTTTGTTACAACATAACCGCGCTTGTCTATGATGGCACCGGAACCGGAACCGCCTTCCTGAGGAACTGGTTCCAAAAACCAGTTGATGGACATAACTTCGGTCGTAATGTTTACTACCGCGTCCTGGCATTTTTCGTAAACGGTGATATTCTGTAACTCATCCTGGGTGTAGCCTTCTATATTTTTAGCCGGAAAAATGTCTGAACGGATGCTTGTCTGAAACTGAAAATCGTCTCCCTCATCGGAAACTTCCGGCAGAGATTCGGTATTATCCACATTCTGAACTGCTATCGTATTATTGTTAAGCTTTTTTCCCGCCGCAAAAAAAACAACCGCGCAACCTGCCGCAACAACAAGCGCAGTAACAGCTACAGCCGTAAAAAGCTGGTTTTTACTGTATAGTCTCATATTCACCTCTAGTATAATATACTGCAAATATATAACAAACGCAAAGACCTAAAGTTTCTAATAACAAATAATTAATCA
>DBWK01000057.1:9939-11112 GCA_002308875.1 Treponema sp. UBA1240 | reverse complement strand
GAAAAAAGGCCGGTTCTGCACCGGCCATGCCCATCAGGCAGTCGGATAAACAATGGGTGGGAGGGGATTTGTTTACCCGACATATTTATTATCGGTAAAAACGCCGGTTTCTTTACTGCTTTGAAAACTTTTAATGGCATATTATTCAATATTGTGGTATCATTATTTGCAAGTGAGGTAATTACTTATGGCAAACAAAAATACGTCAATTATCAGACTGGTAGTTGCAATCGGAATTGGCTCAGCCCTTTTCATTGCACTTACAACAGTACAAATTCCACTTGGATTTATTCCTAACACAGCACTGCAAATACGTGCAGCTGTTCTCGCATTTTTTGCGGCAGTATTCGGTCCTATTGCCGGTCTTGCAATCGGTATTATCGGACACGCTCTCGGTGACGCTCTGTTTTATGGCGGAATCTGGTGGAGCTGGGTATTCCCCGACGGACTTTTTGGTCTTTTGGTAGGTCTTTTTGCATCCAAATACGCGATTGAAAACGGCGGATTCAACACAAAAGCAATCCTTGTTTTTAACCTTGTTCAGGTTGTTGCAAACGCAGCCGCATGGATTCTCTGCGCACCTGTTCTTGACATTCTTATCTACAAAGAACCGGCTAACAAAGTTTTTGCACAGGGTGCAGCCGCTTTTGTTGCAAACGTTATAGTTGTAGCTGTTGTAGGAACACTTCTTGCCTGGGGTTATTCAAAGGTAAAAACAAAATCATCTTCACTTAAAGCTGAAAACTAATAGCCGACCATGCCTTCACCAATAATAGAATTCGCCGGTTTTTCCTGCAAATACAGGACACAGGCTGAGCCTACACTGTTTGACATAAATTTGAAAATATATGAAGGTGAAAAAGTTCTTATTATTGGTGAATCCGGCTCGGGCAAATCAACAATAGCAAAATGCATTAACGGTTTAATTCCTTCTTCTTATCAGGGAGAAATAACAGGTTCGCTTAAAGTCTGCGGACTCAATCCTGCTGAAGAAGGAATTTTTGGCATGTCAAAACATGTGGGAACCGTGCTGCAGGACACCGACAGCCAGTTTATAGGGCTTACAGTTGCCGAAGACATTGCCTTTGCAATGGAAAACGACAACATAAACAACGAGCTGATGCACCAAAAGGTAAATGAAACCGCGGATATAGTGAATGTGAAAGAACTATT
>DBWK01000057.1:0-9894 GCA_002308875.1 Treponema sp. UBA1240 | reverse complement strand
ATTCTTGTTGACAACGTTGATATTCTTCTGTTCGACGAACCTCTCGCCAACCTTGACCCCGCAGCCGGCAAAAAGATAATCGGGCTTATTGACGAAATAAGCAAAAATCAGAAAAAAACAATCGTAATAATAGAACACAGACTTGAAGATGTTTTGTACAAAGACGTTGACAGAATAATCGTAGTAGAAAACGGCAGGATTGTTTCAGACTGTCCGCCGAACCAGCTTCTTTGTACAAACCTTCTTACACAAAAGGGAATAAGAGAACCGCTTTATATTGCTGCTCTCAAATATGCAGGCTGCCAAATAAGCGAAAAAGACAATCCGCAGAATTTGGAAACAATGAATCTTGAAGGCTACAAAGAACAGGTAAAAAACTGGTCAGCCGCAATCTCCGTTCCCGCCGCAAAACCTGTTTCAGAGACTGTGCTTGAGGCTCGCAATCTTTGTTTTTCATACGAACGCGGAAAGCCCATAGTAAAAGACATTTCTTTTTCAATAACACAGGGCGAAATGATAAGCATTGTAGGTACAAACGGCGCGGGGAAATCCACGCTTGCCTCGTTAATCTGCGGTTTTATAAAACCGGATTCCGGTACAATCCTGCTTGACGGCAAAGACATTGCACCGCTCTCGATAAAACAGCGCGGTGAAAAAATAGGTTTTGTAATGCAGAACCAGAATCAGATGATTTCCAAATCCGTAATATTTGACGAAGTTGCGCTGGGACTTACGGCACGTAAAGTTCCGCAGGACGAGATTAAGCAAAAAGTATGCGATACGCTTAAAATATGCGGAATGTACCCTTACAGAAACTGGCCTGTTTCGGCGATAAGCTTTGGGCAGAAAAAGCGCATAACAATTGCCTCGATTCTTGTAATGAATCCGCGTATTCTTATTCTTGATGAACCTACCGCTGGTCAGGATTATGCGCACTACACCGAAATAATGGACTTTCTCAAAAAACTGAACGAAGACTTTGGAATTACCATAATAATGATAACCCACGACATGCACCTTATGCTCGAATATACTGACAGAGCCATTGTTATTTCGGACGGGCGGATTCTTGCGGACGACAAAACATCGCGCATTCTCACAAACAAAACTCTTACCGAGCTGGCAAGCCTTAAGGAAACAAGTCTTTACACACTTGCATTAAAATGTGGAATAAGCAACCCCGCGGACTTTGCGGACAGGTTCATTCATTATGAAAGAAGCAGGAAGGCAGAATGAGCAGGATAATTACTTACAAGGAAAAAGACTGCTTTGTTCACAAACTTTGCGGTCTCACAAAGCTGATTTTCTTTTTGTGCTGGACCGTTATCAGTATGCTGACCTTTGATACGCGGATTCTTGCGGTTATGATTGTGGCGAGCTTTGTTATATTCGCTTTTTCAAAGGTGGAATGGAAGCAAATACGCTCTGTATTTATGCTTATTGTCTTTTTTTTGGGCATAAACGTAATAGCAATCTTTCTTTTTTCACCTTATGAGGGCTGTAAGATTTACGGCTCAAGAACTGAGTTGTTCCACATTGCGGGAAATTATTTTATGACAAAAGAGCAGCTTTTTTATGAGCTGAACGTTGTTCTCAAATACTTTACCATAGTTCCTTCCGTTTTTATGTTCATTACCGCCACACATCCCAGCGAATTTGCCGCGTCACTGAACAAGCTGGGTTTAAGCTACACAATCAGCTATTCAATCGCCCTTGCGCTGCGCTATTTTCCTGATGTTCAGACGGACTTTAACAAAATAAAAAACGCTCAGGAAGCCCGCGGAATTGAAATGTCTTCAAAGGCGAACGTTTTTTCGCGATTAAAAAATATGGCGCCGATTCTTTTTCCGCTGATTTTTACAAGCATGGAGCGTATTGATTCCATCTCATGCGCAATGGAACTGCGCGGTTTTGGAAAGCTAAAGACAAGAAGCTGGTATTCGGAAAGAAAACTTAAAACAGCTGACAAAATTATAATTGTCTGCACAATCGCTTTTTCGGCGGCTGCGCTTATCATAACTTTTGCTGACGGAAACAGATTTTACAATCCTTTTGTATAATACAAAAACTTACGGAGCTTCGGTAACGGCTATGTCTATCATGAACGAAACGTTGTAGACTTTTCCGTTAAAAGCGGAAATTGTTTTTGTTACTTCATAGCCGCCGACGGTCATTTTTATTGTGTGGTCACCCTGCGCTATTATAACAGGCTCGCCGGTGAGCGTAATCCTAACATCGTCCAGATAAACCGCCGCATTGTCCGGTGCGGAAATAAACAGAGCCGGAGTTGTATCCAGCAAATGAATGTCAAGGACAGTTGTCCTAGCCTTTTCTATGGTGAAAGTCCGTACTTCAGTACGGTATTCTTCAGAGGTAACGGCAAGATAATGTATGCCGGCGGCAAGTTCTATAAGCGAATTGTATTTGCTCACAGGAAGCTCGTCTATAAAAACGCTTACATCTTTTTTTTCTGCCTTTTTGGGATAATGCAGCTGCAAATCCAAAAGTCCTTTGTCAGACAGAATGGGCTTTATTTCCATGTCAAAAGTAAGCGTATCAAAGTTTTCGGGAAGCCCTTTCATAACCGGCTGTATGCGCAAAAAAACATAATCCTGCTTGGGAATTGTCTCTTCCGGCAGAATACGTGTATAAGGCGATTTTTTTATATTGTGGAATTCCGTAAGCGGCAGCTGCACTACCATGCTGAGCCTCGGCGGAATCATATCAATAAAAGTGCGTTCACCGGTATAGTCAATCTGCGTTGAAGAAGGATTCGGAAAAACGTTTTTATAAAATGAATAGGCAATGCAGTTCTGATAAGTAAGCAGTTCCTGCGGAATTTTTATGCTGAATTCTATTCCCTCAATAAAATAAGTATTTGCCGGAAGCGAAATTACAAGCGCATCATTATAGCCGACTGAAACCTTGTGAGAAGTTGTGTCCTGATCCAGTGAAATTTCATAAGCCTGTCTTATGCGGAAAGACTCAGCATAAACGCATGAAATGAGAAAAATCAGCAGTGTTACAATTGCGGCTTTTTTCAAATACTTATTCCTTGTTAAAAAACAGGTACGCAGGCGGCGTCTGAGATTTTCCGTCCATCCGTATTTCAAAATGCAGATGAGGACCTGTAGACAAGCCTGTAGTTCCTACTTTTCCAATAACAGCACCCTTTTCTACCGTCTGTCCTTTTTTTACCAGAATTGCGCTCAAATGTCCGTACAGACTTTCTGTGTTGTTGTCGTGCTTAATAATTATATAATTTCCGTAAACACGATCATTGCCTGTAAGTCTTACAACTCCGGCGCGGGCTGCGGATACGGCGGTTCCCACAGGAGCGGCTAAATCCACACCGTTATGAAACTGTTCAACGCCGGTTATAGGACTGATTCTCATTCCATAAGACGACGTAAGGATTCCCTCCGGAAGCGGAGATATCAAAGAAGTATCAAGAAAAAAAGCTCTCTCCGTAGATTCAAAACGGCAGTCCGGCAAAAAGTAAAAACTGTCACCATTTATACTGTAACACAAAGTTGAATCATAATCAAAGTTTTTTTTTGACAAAATATACTCAAGTGTAGTTGACGGTGATTTTGTTATAAACAGGCCTGTCACTGTAGGCAAAAAAAGCGTTTTACCGGCAATAACGCTGTCGGCGGAAGGTATATGGTTTAATGTGGCGATTGTTTCCTGAGGAATATTGCAGCGCGCCGAAAGTGTAATAATTGTGTCGTCTTTTGTGCATGTGTATGTGTAAACCGAAAAAAGCACTGGCTTGCCGCGGGCAAGGTTTTTGTAATTCTGTTCCACTTCCTGATTGTACTGTTTAAAAACCGGATTGCGCGAAACAAGTTCCGTAATATGCGGATAGTTTTCAGCGGAAAAGAAAGTTAAATTTATTACAAGCAGAAAAAAAATAGCTGATATGTGTTTTTTCCGGCGAGATTTTACCAAAGTTTAGTCCTCATTCTTTTTGCGTCTATTCTTTAATCGGGAAAAAACAAAGAAGGCAAAAGCACAAATTATTAATCCCACTGAAAAAAACGTGTAAGGACGCGGAAAAGTTACCGCAAATTTCCATAACGGAAAAACAATGATGAATACGGCGGCAAGACAAAGAACAATGATTGCAAGAAAACGGAAAAAAGAATGTAATATCATAACAATAAAAAAGCTGCCTGAGATCTCCTTTTACAGTTTTCCGCGGCAGCTGTGTTCTAATTCAGAAGAAGATTATTCTTCTACAATAGCACCTGTAGGACATGCAGAAGCACAAGTTCCGCAACCTGCACAGGTTCCTGCATCAATTTCACGTTTTCCGTTTGCTTCGCTGATTGCTCCAACAGGGCATTCACCTTCGCAAGCGCCGCAGTTTACACAAGAATCTGTAATTTTGTAAGCCATTGTACAACCTCTCTTGGATTATTATAATACTAATAAAATAACACAGAATTTTAACAAATACAAGCTTACGGAGAAAATAAATATGAATAAAAAACTTTCAAAAACCCAAGTTGCCAAAATGATAGATCACACACAGCTCAAAGCTGCCGCTACATATTCTGACATAAAAAAGCTTTGCGAAGAAGCAAAACAGTATCAGTTTGCTTCTGTCTGCATTAATCCGTGCTGGGTCAGCACAGCTGAAGGACTTTTGAGGAACACCGGCGTAAAAGTCTGTACTGTAATAGGCTTTCCACTCGGAGCAAATGCGACAAAAACAAAGGCGGATGAAGCATTTCACGCTGTTCTGCAAGGTGCCGACGAGGTTGACATGGTTATCAATATCGGAAGGGCAAAAGCAGGCGACTTTGATTTTGTTGAAGAAGATATCAGGGCTGTTGTTAACTCCGCTCATGATGCTGCAGCAAAATGCATAAAGACGGCAACTGTAAAAGTCATTATTGAAACCTGTTACCTTACTGATGATGAAAAAATAAAAGCCTGCATCGCAGCAAAAAAAGCCGGCACAGACTTTGTAAAAACCTCTACAGGTTTCGGTACTCCGGGAAAAGACGCGGACGGCAACCCGATTCCAAACGGTGCGACAGTACACGATGTTGAACTTATGCGTAAAACGGTGGACAGTACAGAGCCGCTTTCAGTACGGACAAGTGTAAAAGCTTCCGGCGGTATTCGCGACGCAAAAACTGCACTTGCAATGATAGAGGCAGGTGCGGACAGACTCGGCGTTTCAGCCGGCGTTGCAATTATTGCAGGCATTGAATGATAGTTTTCGCAATGTTAAACCCAAGCTTTTCAACACCCTCAAAGCCCGGACTTGCATTTATCTCACACAGATAATATGTTTTTCCGTCATAAAGAAAATCAGCCGTGCCGTACAAAAGGCCGGCTTTTTTTATTGCACTGAGAGCCGTTGTAATCACATACACGGGAACTTCTTTTGTGGCACACATTCCTCCCTGATGGACGTTGCTCACGATGCCGCCCTTCTGCCCCACTCTCTCAACAACCGCGACAACCATTCCGCCGACTGCAAAAATCCTTACGTCCCGCGGGCAGTCAGTGCCGCATGCGGTATCAATAAAAATCTGGAACACCCAGTCACAGTCCGGCAGACTTTGCAGTTTTGTGCCGGAATCAACAAGTGTAACACATCTGCCGAGGCTGCCGAAGCGCGGTTTTGCGATAAACGGCGTTCCAAGTTTTTGTGCCAGATACTCATATTCAAAACTATCTTTTGTACCGCAAAGCGTTTGCGGACAGCAAAAACCGTTCGCTTTAAAAAACTCATACATGGCTTGTTTATCGTCAGCCAGTGTTTTTGCGCTTCGGGAAGGAGTGTGCTTGTAGCCCGCACTTTCCAGGAGAGTGTAAACTTGCGGCGGAATCTCACCGCGCAGCAGAACTTTTGTGTCTGACGGCGGAAAAGTTTTTTTTACAGCGTCAAAATGCGACGTAAAGTCGGAGGGAAAATAAAAGGCAGGAGTAATTCCGCAAAGTTCTGATTCTTTGCAAAATCGTCCTGCCGTATAAAAACTGTGACGGAGCCATACATAATCGGATGTATGGACTCCGAATACAATGAGCAGTTTTATTTTTTGCCTGCCTGAACAAGTGTAATTGCGGATGTTGTAACAATATCGTCAGCTGAACAACCGCGTGAAAGGTCAGAAATAGGCTTTGCAAATCCCTGAAGAATAGGACCGAATGCGTCAGCTCCTGCAAGGCGCTGTACAAGCTTGTAACCGATGTTTCCTGCTCCAAGGTCAGGGAAAATCAATGTGTTTACTTTGCCTGTAATAGGGCTGCCCGGTGCTTTCTTTTCTGTAACGGAAGGAATGAGCGCGGCATCTGCCTGGAGTTCACCGTCAAGAAGCAGTTCGGGGAACTTTTCTTTTGCAAGACGAACACCTTCCTGAACGCGGAGAATGTTTTCGTCCTTGTTTCCGCCGGAACCTTTTGTTGAATATGACATCATTGCAACAACAGGTTCTGCGCCGAGCATAACCTTGCATGAGTTGGCTGCAGCGCCGGCAATATCGGCAAGCTGTTCTGAAGTAGGTGTAGGAATAACTGCACAGTCAGAGAAAATAAGAACACCGTCTGCACCCCACTTGGAGTTGTGTGTGTCCATTACAAAGCATGAAGAAGCGGTTTTCATTCCGGGTGCTGTTCCAATGATTGTAAGACCGGCGCGCAGAACGTCGGCTGTGGCGGAACGTGCACCTGCTACCATTGCGTCGGCTTTGCCGAGACGAACCATCATTGCGCCAAAACGTAAATCAGCTTTCATGTCAATGGCTGCCTGTTCGGGAGTCATTCCCTTCTTTTTGCGCAGTTCGTAGTATTCGTTAGCAAAATCCGCATTCCAGTCGGATTTTTCGGGATCTATAATATCAATTCCTTTAAGGTCGACTTTGTTGTCAGCGGCAACTTTTTTTACTTCATCGACTTTTCCGATTAAAAAAACTTTTGCGGCGATTTTGTCCGCAATAATTTTTCCGGCGGCAACAACAGTGCGGGGTTCAGTTCCCTCAGGCAGAACGAGAGAGTTCTGCAGTGTTTTTGCCTTTGTTTTCATTTCTTTTACAAAATCCATTTTATATACCTCTTAAAAAGAATTTTTGCTTCATTATATATAACTTACTGAGATAGAAGTTTTTCTGCAAGTTCTATTTTTCATTATCTCTTAATCTGCCAACTTTTCGGCGGCGTTTTTCCTCATACTGTTCGGTATCCGCGTTGATAAGCAGTTCTTTAAGGTCTTTGTGCACTTCGTCAAAAATAACAGCGCCTAAGCTTATTCCAAGTTCAAAATCATATCCCGACGAAGCGTTGAATTCCTTACAGTATTTTTCAATTCGGTCTTTTATTTCGGGCAGTTGTTCCATTTTCATACTGGTGGCAACTACGGCAAATTCATCGCCGCCCATTCTTCCTGTAATATCAGAAACGCGGAACGTTTTTTCAAGAATCCTTGCCATTTCGCGTAATGCGGTATCGCCCGCTTTATGTCCGTATGTATCATTCACATACTTAAGACCGTCCAGGTCACCGAACAGAACAAGACCTGTCTGATTTGTACTTACAGCGGCATCGATTGTCTGCTGTCCGATTATTTCAAAACCGCGTCTGTTCAAAAGCTGCGTAAGCTCATCTGTTCTTGAAATTGTACTGAGTATAAGGTTGCTGTCGCTCAGTTTGCGTGTTTCAGACTCAACGCGTGTGTAATCGATTGAAGCGGACAAAAAGCTTGCAAAGAAGGAACACAAAGCTTCGTAAACAATAATATCCCATTTGCCGGGCTTAAATATGATGTATCCGAGCTGTGTTTCGCAGTGATAAAGATCAAGAATATAGTAGCGCCCTGTAAAGCTTAAGTTTACATAATCGGGCAGCATGGTCTTTTTTGGATTAAAAAAGTCGCTGTCTTTGGTAACGTCAAACTCGTAGTCAGTATCAACGTCATAGGCGGCAAGAATCCGTGCTTTTTCAGGCATCTGGAAGTATTCAAAATCATCTGTTTCAATCGGGTTTTCAAAGATACAAACAGATGCTGACTGTATATCAAAGTTCTTAAAATCGGATACAAACTTACTGCGCAATACCTGCAAAACAACCATTACCTGATTGTTGTTGAAATATGACAGAACACGCTTTACCTGAGTGCGTTTTTCGAACCATTCGTTTGAAAGAACACGTATTCGGCCTATGTCAGCATATATCTTTTGACCGTCATAAGTCAGCGCATTTACGGAAGTATCTCTTTCGGAAAGACAACCGCAGCTCTGGCGGAACAAGGCGAGTGAAGAAACCTGCTGAACAGGAGGAACCGTCTTTTTGTCGAGCACATCAAGAAGTGTTTCCGCAGCGAGCCTTGCCTGTTCGCTTAAATTCTGCGAAACGGTTGAAAGCGTTGGATTTGTACAAGAAGAGCGCTCAGAATCATCAAAACCGGTAACAATTATTTCAGGAACGGTAAAATCCTGCTGTTCGCAAAAATCCATACATCCGTACGCCATTTCATCGTTAAGCGCAACAATCGCGTCAAAAGGAAGCTCTCCGTGTTTTTCATAAAACGCTGATAACGCAGCATAAGCCGAAGGATAAGAATAACCGCCGTACATAATCCAGTCTTCGTTTACAGGGATTTTATTCCGCTCAAGAACTTTTCTGTAAACTTCAGTACGCTGGATAACATCCGAGGAATTTGCATGAACACTCATAAGCGCAATCCGTGTACAGTGATGCACATTTATGAGATGTTCCATCATCTGTTCCATACCGGATCTGTTGTCGGCAATAATGCTCGGTATTCCGGGAACCTCACCGCCAAGACTGACAACGGGAAGAGGCTTGAATGAATCTATATATGAAAAAAGCTTTTCCTGTGTAATGTAGTTTGCCTGAGGAGATGTAATAAAAATAAGTCCGTCAAGATTCTGCCGTTTTATAAGCGCGGCAATGGCACGGTTCTGGTAATTAAAAGCGCCGAGTGATTTGCCAAGCTGCGAGGTAACAAAAACCAAAAGCACGCAGTTGTGTTTTTCGCAAAATTCGGAAACAGACTTTTCTATTGCAATGTAGTATTCGGAACCGAGAGAATTTGTCAATAAGCCTATTCTGCGCAATTTTTTCGGCATATTTTCAGTATACAGCCATTCTTATGTAAACACAAGAAAATTCAAAGAGCGTGTATAACGTATTGATCCGCTTTGCTCGCAAAGACGGACTCGCAATCCACTACATCACAACTTCGATTGTGTGTGTGCCGGACGCAAAATAAGGCACAATGTTGCCGGCAAGAGGTTTGCCGTCGGCACTGACGCTTGTTACGCCCTTTGACTTGTGCGCAGAGTTCTGAACATGAATCTTGTAAACCGCACCGCGGCACTTGCGCTCAACCGTGAACGAATCCCACGCCTTTGGTATACACGGGTCAATGCGCAAACCTTCGTGCTCAGGACGGATTCCCAGAATGTACTTGGTTGAAGCCTGATAAGTCCAGGAAGAAGTACCTGAAAGCCACGAATTGCGACCAAGCCCGAACTGCGGATGCTCGTTTGAAAGAATGTTCTGCGCATAGCAGTACGGTTCACATTCATATTCGTCAATATTCTCGTTTTTGGCGGCTGGATTTATACGCTGATAGTACAGGAAAGCCTGGTCACCGTCACCAAGTACAGTTTCCGCAATGATTGCCCACGGGTTAGGATGCAGAAAGATACCGCCGTTTTCCTTTGCTCCCGGCGGATATGTAGTTACACCGCCCTTCTCTCTGTCGTATCCGTTGTAGCCCGGCCATGAAAGTTTTATGCCCTTTTCGGTCGCAAGGTACTTTTTAACAGAATCCATTGCTGTTCTGCCCTTTGAATCGTCCGCGGCAAAGCCCGAAAGCACAGCCCATGACTGCGCGTTGAGCCAAACCTT
>DBWK01000129.1:4617-5261 GCA_002308875.1 Treponema sp. UBA1240 | reverse complement strand
TTTGTGCGCCAGAAGATTCTTGAAAATGATTATCTTGCCCGTGGAATTGATTTGCAGCTTGACGAGATTTTCCTTTCAGACGGTGCAAAATCTGACTGCGGAAACATAGGCGATATTTTTGCGGCTGACAATACTGTTGCAATCTGCGACCCGGTTTATCCGGTCTATATAGACACGAACATCATGAACGGCCGCAAAGACAAAATCATGCTGATGAACTGCACCGAAGAAACAGGCTTTTTGCCGGAGCTGCCGGCCGCATCAGCAAAAGCGCCTGACATTATTTACTTGTGCTTTCCGAACAACCCGACAGGTGCGGTTGCTTCAAAGGAATATCTTAAAAAATGGGTTGATTATGCAAATGCGCACCACAGCCTGATTCTTTATGATTCAGCTTACGAAGCGTTTATCACAGACCCGGCCATTCCAAAATCGATTTACGAAATTGAAGGTGCAAAGACATGCGCGATTGAGCTTCGTTCATTCTCTAAGACGGCCGGTTTTACGGGCGTGCGCTGCGGCTATACTGTTGTTCCGCACAAGCTTGTTTTTGACGGCACAGAGCTTAACAAGCTTTGGTTCCGCCGCCAGAGCACCAAGTTTAACGGCGTTTCGTACATTACGCAAAAGGCGGCAGAAGCTGT
>DBWK01000129.1:0-4603 GCA_002308875.1 Treponema sp. UBA1240 | reverse complement strand
CAGATTCAGCAGAACCTTTCGTTTTACCGCGAAAATGCAAAGCTGATTTTTGAAGGCGTAAAAGCTGCCGGCTTTAAGGCTTTCGGCGGAGAACATTCACCTTATGTTTGGCTGCAAATTCCGCAGGGCTTTACAAGCTGGTCGTTCTTTGACGAGCTTTTGGCAAAGTGCAACGTCGTCGGAACACCGGGCAGCGGCTTTGGCAAAATGGGCGAGGGCTATCTGCGCCTTACAGGCTTTGGCAGCCGTGAACGCACAATCGAAGCAATTGAGCGCATCAAAAAGACTTTCGGCAAATCAGTTTAAGCTAACGTAGCCGCTTGATTCCACAATCTGCTGCCCTTTTTCGGAAAGCGCAAAGTCTATAACTTTTTGAATGTCTTTGCGATCTGCATCAGAAGCGCGGTAGATTGCGTAAAAGTTTGAAAAAATCGGATAGGACTTGTTCCGTATGTTCTCTTTTGTTGGTTCAACGCCGTTAAGAGAGAGCATTTTTAAATTTGAATCGTTTACAATGCCCTGCACGTAAAAGCGGAACGAGTAGCCAATTGATCTTCCTGCAAAAGCGTTGTTCGCAGGTTTTATTACCGTGCCGCCCATAAAGGCAAGCATTGCTGTCTGGCTGCCGCTTCCTTCTTCCCTGACTAATGCGGAAATCTTTGAGTTGTCTCCGCCAACCTCTGACCAGCGTTTGTATTTACCGGAAAAAATGTTGCGCACCTGCTCAACGCTCAAATCTGAAACAGGATTGTCTTTGTTTACAAGAAAAACGAATGCTTCGTAACCGATCGGTACAAGCACAAGCTCAACGCCGTTTTGCTTTGCGTATTCGAGCTGCTTTTTTGACGGCTCTGCGCAAAAAATGATGTCGGCTTTTTTTTCCACAATCGCCTTGAATGCACCGGCTGTGTTCCGTTTTTGCAGCAAGCTTTTGCTTGTAAAGTCTGTGCCGTCAAAGATGCAGGTCTCTTCAGGATAAAGTGAATGAAAGAAAGCTGAATAAACCGGCAAAAGCGCGGTTGCGCCGTCAAGAACAGGCAATTCTTGTGTTGCTGAAAACTTTTCGGCTTGCGGAATTTCGACTTTGACTGTTTTTGAATGCGCATCAAAAGGAAGATAATCTGCAAGCTCGATTGATTTTACCTGCATCTGTTTTCCGAACGGATTTATAAGACGGCTTGTAAAAGTCTTGTAAACGTAAAAATCAAAATACAAAAAAGAAAACGCTATAAAGCTGATTGCTGAAATTTGAAAAATCGGATTCTGAATAAAGTTCTTTTCTTTCATAAATTGAGCCTAAAAGTTTTCAGTGGAAATAAATGCAGTGAGCGACGCAGATTGTTTTAAGTGAAATGTATATGCAATCAGCGCCGCGCTTGAAAGCGTTCCCAATGCAATAATAATAGAAAGAATCAGCACAAACTTTTTTTGCTTCATGGGGTCTCCGGTTTTTACATATGTGCAACAGCAAGTATAAGCAGGAACGACAGGCAGATTACACCAACAACAATTATTCCTAGCAGGACTAAAGTTATGGCAATAATAGCTTTGTAGGGTTTACGCTTTTCAACATCTTCCTTTGGGATTCGTATAAGCTGAACAATTCCAAAAACAAGGAAAAATACAATTACCGCGATAATCAACATAAAAACAAGCATACGTAATTTTAGCACACTTTAAACGATGTGAAAACGTTATTGTAGTATTGGTTGTGCAAAATAAAAATCTTAGAAATATGAAACTATGCATAATAACCTATTGACATTTTTTTTTCATAACTGTATAACAAAAATATCAAACGACAATGAGGTCGCAGAACTGATGTTTCTGCGACCTTTTTTATTTTGGCAAAGGCGCCGTGTTTTCTTGGAGAAGACACGGCGTTTTTTATAATACGGCGATGATGTCGGGCATTTGTGCACAATGTTCGGTATTGTCGCCTTTTTTATTGGAGGCTTTTTATGAGTGAAGTTTGGAGCGTATGGTTCCTGATTGGTGCTGCGCTGGTATTTTTTATGCAGTGCGGCTTTGCGATGGTTGAAACTGGTTTTACACGGGCTAAGAATGCCGGAAATATTATCATGAAAAACCTGATGGATTTCTGTATTGGAACGCCTATGTTTATGCTGCTCGGATTTGGTTTGATGATGAGCGAGAATTATTTCTTCGGGGTTATAGGCAAACCTGATATGCAGCTGTTCACAAACTTTGCCGAACTGGATTGGTCAAGTTTTGTGTTCAACCTTGTGTTCTGTGCAACTGCCGCGACAATTGTTTCCGGTGCAATGGCAGAACGTACAAAATTCAGCGCTTACTGTATTTATTCTGCTGTAATCAGTGCGGTTGTTTACCCGATTGAAGCCGGTTGGGTATGGAACTCACAGGGCTGGCTTGTTCAGCTTGGTTTTGTAGACTTTGCCGGTGGTGCTGCGATTCACTCTGTAGGTGGTACAGCGGCTTTGATTGGTGCAATCTTTCTTGGTCCGCGTATCGGTAAGTATGATTACGACAAGAACGGCAAGGTAACAAAGGTTCATGCTATTCCAGGTCACTCTTTGACTTTGGGCGCATTGGGAACTTTTATCCTGTGGTTCGGATGGTACGGATTCAACGGTGCAGCTTGTACTCAGCTGCTCGGCGTTGGCGGTTTGGCTGCTGTATTCACGACAACAACAATCGCTCCGGCTGTTGCATGCTGTACAACAATGCTTTTTACCTGGTTCAAGAACGGCAAACCCGATGTTTCAATGACGCTCAACGCCTCATTGGCTGGTTTGGTTGCGATTACCCCGACCTGCGCTACTGTTGACGCACTGGGAGCAACTGTTATTGGTGTTGTTTCAGGTTTTATCGTAGTGCTTGCTGTTGAGTTCCTTGATTTGAAACTTCATATTGATGACCCTGTTGGTGCGGTTGCGGTTCACCTTGCAAACGGTATTTGGGGTACATTGTCTGACGGTCTTTTCAACGTAGAAAACGGTTTGTTCTACGGTGGCGGAGTTAAGCATCTTGGTGTTCAGGTTCTCGGTGAATTTACGATTGTTGCCTGGACAACGGTTTGTATGCTTATCACATTTACACTGATTAAAAAACTCCATGGTCTGCGTGCAAGCCGTGACGAAGAAGTTATCGGTCTTGATAAGCTTGAACACGGAATTGAATCAGCATACGGCGGATTTATAATGGCTCCGCAGGTTATGACTGAAGGCGAAGCCGGTGTTGGCGGACTTGCAGCCGCTGATTTGGGTGCAGGACAGGTTCCTGTAGACAAGGCTGTTCCTATAAGAAGACTGACAAACCGACCGGATGCAAAGTTCCATCTGGTTACGATTATTACGCGTGCAAGCAAGTTCGACGAGCTTAAAGCCGCTATGAACGCCATCAACGTAACCGGTATGACATTAACAAACGTTCTTGGCTGTGGTCAGCAGCACGGAAACGTACAGAAATACCGCGGTGTAGAAATGGAAATGACGCTTCTGCCTAAGATAAAGGTAGACATCGTTGTAAGCGAAGTTCCGGTTGACCTTGTAATCAACGCTGCAAAAGAAGTGCTTTATACCGGCAACATAGGCGACGGAAAGATTTTCGTATACGATGTCCAGAATGTGGTCAAAGTTCGCACTGGAGAAGAAGGTTACGAAGCATTGCAGGACTAATGCAAAAATATCTTGACATTTTTGTTAAGAAATTGTATAAAAAAATATCAAACGACAATGAGGTCGCAGAACTGATGTTTCTGCGACCTTTTTGTTTTAAATATTTGTGTTCAGCCTTAGCGGGCGGAACCAACAATACCAAGTAAATCAGCAAAGGCGCTGTATTTTTTGAACCGGTGTACAACGGTTTAAGGAATGCAGCGCTTTTTTGTTTTGGAGGAAATTATGGACGAAGTAACTACCATTTTTGGTGAAAACGTTTTTAACGAAACAGTTATGAAAGCGCGGCTGCCTAAGGAAACTTACAAGCAGCTGATGAAAACTATTCAGGGCGGTGAAAAACTTGACGCATCTGTTGCTACAGTTGTAGCAAATGCTATGAAAGACTGGGCAGTAGAAAAAGGTGCAACACACTACACGCACTGGTTCCAGCCGCTTACCGGAATTACTGCAGAAAAGCACGACAGCTTTATCAGTCCGACAAGCGACGGCAAGGTGATTATGGAGTTCAGCGGCAAGGAGCTTGTTCAGGGCGAACCTGATGCTTCAAGTTTTCCGAGCGGCGGAATCCGTGCCACATTCGAAGCACGTGGTTATACAGCATGGGATCCTACAAGCTATGCGTTCATCAAAGATGGTACGCTTTGTATTCCTACCGCATTCTGTTCTTACACAGGAGAAGCACTCGACAAAAAAACACCGCTTTTGCGTTCAATGCAGGCAATCAGCAAGCAGGCTGTTCGTGTTCTCAAGCTTTTTGACGGAAACGATGGTGTAACTTCCGTAAAAACAACTGTAGGTCCTGAACAGGAATACTTCCTTGTTGATAAATCTGTTTATGATAAACGCGAAGACCTTGTATACACAGGCCGTACTTTGTTCGGCGCAAAAGCTCCTAAAGGTCAGGAACTTGAAGATCACTACTTTGGAATGATTAAGCCGCG
>DBWK01000042.1:591-25814 GCA_002308875.1 Treponema sp. UBA1240 | reverse complement strand
AAAAAACCTTGAGCTTTCAAATTGAGCTGGTTACTGGTAAACCAGATTGCAAGAAGAAGCGATACGGTTATTTGCGGTATAAAGTTGCATAACCACAAAAGCATCGTGTTCCCCGCATATTTGGGAAGTTTGTCGGTTTCGGAAAAAACCGTAATATAATTCTGGAGTCCTACAAAGTTAGGACCGATTGTCTTGAGTCCGCTGCGGTAACATTCAAAAAAGCTGTAATAAAACGTAGAAAGCAGTGGAACCAGTGAAAAGATAACATAAATGATAAAAAATGGTGCAATAAAAAAATATCCCCATTTGGAATATTCTACGGACCGCCTTTTAAGTTTCTTATCTGCTTTTGGCATTACTTTTCCTCCTTAAGCTCGCAGCAGGATTAAAAAAAAAGCAGGAGGAGTATTGCCCCTCCTGCCGTTAAAGTCTTAAAAACTATCTTTTAAGGTCAGGATATTTTTCAAGAATTGCTGTGTAGAAAGCTTCGAGAGCTTCTTCTTTTGTCAGGTTTCCGTCAAAATATTCGTGGAAAGCAGCCTGGAACTCTTCGTTACAGCCCTGATCATAACCTGTAAGTTTGCCTGTCTTGTTGATAGATTTTGCAGAATCAAGGAAGTATGCGATGTTATTCTGTCCGCCGAGGAATTCGTTCTTATATGGACCGGCAGCAACTTCTTTCATAGCGCCTTCGTGGTTGGCAAATTCGCCGTCCTGTTCAACCATGTCAAGTGCTGTTGCCTTGTCACATGTAAGGCGGTACATAATGTCTTTTACAAGAGTTGAGTTGTCTGAACCTGCGCATCCGCAAACCCATGAACCACCCCAAGAGAATCCCTGAGGACCTTTGCAGAATGCCCAGTCGCCGTCTGAATCAATAGAATCTTTCAGAGAGAAGTTGATAAACCAAGCCGGTCCAAAATAGCACATAACTTTTTTGATGCCTGCCGGAGGATTATTCATACCTCCTGCAAACTGTGCTGTTGACCAAAGAGCAGCTTTGTTGTTCCAGCCGTTGTCTGTGTATTTCTTTGTCTGTTCAACCCATCTCCACATCTGATCATCAATCTGAATCTTGTTGTTTTTGTCAACCCAAGCTTTTGTGATGTTGTCAGAGAAAATGCGGTAGTCATCGTCATAACCAGCAACCATTGCATAGCCTTTTGCACCGGCTTTTGCTGCAACTGCATCAAATTTATCCCATGTAGAAAGAGCTTCCTGTACTTTTGCAGGATCATCTGTACCGAGAATTTCTTTTGCGATTGAGCGGCGATAGATAAGACCAGCCGGACATGCCTGCCATGAAAGACCTTTAAGGTTGCCGTTTGCGTCAGTCATGATGTCTTTTGTATACTGATACATATTTGCTGTGTCAGATTTTTTAAGGCCCATTTCTTTATAAACATCCATTGCGTATTCGGAATCAACATATTTAAGAGCATAGTCAGATTCTACAAGAAACATATCGATTCTTTCGTCTTTGTCAACGCTTGCCTGGTTGAGAAGAGCTTCGTCTAAAGCATTCTGATAAGCATTACCCTGGTTCGCTACTATAATCCAGTTTACTTTTACACCTGCTTTTTCAGCAAGGTCAGCTGCATGTGAATTGAAACGATCCTGGAATTCGGTGTTCCAGCACATAATGTTCAATACTTTTCCGGAATCATCTTTTTTGCCTTTAGCAAAAATCATGCCCATTGCCAAGATAGCAAAGAGGCAAACTAATACTACTTTCTTTGAAAGTTTCATGTAAATCCTCCTGAATACAAGGGAAAGTAAAACCCTTATATTATTATTTTATTGCGGTAATATACCCCCAACCGCGTATGGTTAGTTGAGCTATTCAACCAACTAACAGCATAATATCACCAGTTTTTTATTTTGTAAAGCTTTTTTTATAAAAATCTTTTTAAAAAATTAAAAAGAATTGTGGTATACTGTAATAATGAAAATCCTTGAATTTGAACCGGAGCAGATTCCTTTCATATTAAACCAGTATATAAAAGATAAAAAAAATGTATTTGTTTTTCCGACTGATGTTGCTGCATCGTCATGGGCAGACTGGTGCGTTATGCACCCGATGCAAAGCGGCGTAAAAGCCGTTGCATTGGAAAATTTTCTTACCTGGGACAAATTCAAAGAAAACTTTATGCAGGACAAGGGTGGTCAAAAAACTGCCATACCTGCGCTTCTGCGAAAATTGTTTGTTACTTCGATTTTGCGGCGCAATGAGGAGCAGCCTTTTTTTAAAAAAATAATTGCACCTCAGTTTGCTGCCGATTCCACCGCTTTTTCCGACTGGCTCAACCGTATTCTTCCGTCGCTAAAGCAGTGGCACGTCAGGTATTCGCAATACCTTGTCCAAAACAATGTTGCAAGAGACGAAGACGCAGAAAATCAGGATTATCTTTTTCTTTACAACAGTTACAACACTTTTTTGGAAGAAAACAACCTTTTTGAGCCGGCCTGGACAGCTTCGGAACTTAAAAATCAAAATTACAACTTTATTCTACTTTATCCGGAAATTCTCGAAGATTACGCCGATTATGCGGATTCTTTTTTACGCTCCGAGTCTGTTACGGTTATCCGAATGCCTGAAACCGAAAAATTGTCTCCTTTTGTATACCGGTTTCCTGATTCACGGACTGAAATGCGAAGAATCTGCCTTTATATAAGAAAACTTGTTGAACAAAAAAAAGCTGACTGGACTGAAATTGCGCTGAACGTTCCTGATTTAAGAACTTTCCGCCCTTATCTTGAACGTGAGCTTGAAAACTATTGCATTCCCTTTGTTGTCCGTGCCGGTGTTGACTTGGCCTGCAACTGTGCCGGAAGCATTTTTTCGGAAATTTACGACTGTTATTCGGAAGATTTTTCGTTTGATTCAGTGCGAACTCTTCTTCTTAACGAATACGTTCCATGGAAAAAAACAGGACATGTTCAGGACGGCGAAAAACTTTCTTCCAATTTTGAAGCCCTGCGTGAAAACCTTATACGAGAGGGCAGCCGTTTGCGCTGTATTTGTTCCTATGAGGAATCTGAAAACAGTGGAAAGATTGATGTTTGGCAAAAAGCCCTGCGTGCTGTTCCGCAGGATGAGCTGGAGCTGCGTTTTTACGAACAGCTGAAAAAAGACATAAAAACAATCTGTGAAGCTTCTTCATTTGAAAATGTGCGAACCGCCTGGTTTGTGTTTAAACAGCATTTTCTTGAGGAATCAAAGTTTTCCGCAGAAGCCGATATGCTGTTGAGCCGTTGTATCGCGTGTCTTAACGAGATGATACAAATTGAAAAGGATTTTATTCTTCCCAAAAATATTGTTATAGAATCTCCGTTCCGATTTTTTTTGAATGAGATAAAACAAAAAACGTATACGCCCCAAAGCAGCAAAACTGGAATCTCTGTTTTCCCGTACAGGCTTTCCGCTTGCGCTTACTTTAAGTATCAGTTTGTAATTGATTCGTCACAAAAAAATCTGAATACGGTTTACCGCACTCTTGACTTTTTGAGCAACGAAAAACGTGCTGCACTAAAGCTTACCGATGAAAACGAAAATGTTTCAAACTATTTTATAAGGCTTTACGCAAAAAATACGCCGGAGGGTTTTGTTCCGTTTTCTTATTCTGAAGAAAATTTTGCCGGTTATGCCATACCGCATAACTTTTTACGCCTGTATTCAAATTCTTCTGATTCTAACGGTTCGGAGCAATTTCCTTTGCAAAACCTGGACAAAGATGACTTTATTCTTGGTGAAAAGGACTGGTTTCTTGAAGGCTGCGGAGAAAAGCCGATGTATTTTACGCAGGCGCAGAAAGACTGCTTTTTAACGTGGTGCAGACGGAATGAAAAAGCTTCTGTCGTGTCCAACCCGAAAGAACTGAACAAAAAAATCAGTTATGCCGTCATCGAAAAACGCAATCCAGATGTAAAAGACGGCGCAAAGATGAAAATAACCCAGTCCGATTTGAAAAACTTTTTTCCGTGCGGCAGAAAGTGGATTTTCAGCAACGTGCTGAGGCTGCAGGACGACAGTTTGGAAACATCGCTTTTGTCGTATACGGATATGGGAAAGATTACGCACAAGGTTCTTGAATGTTTTATGCGCGATTATACCGGCAAAAAGTTGCCGTGTCTTTTGAACGGTGAGCGGTTTGCGGACGAAGAGCGAATAAAGACTGAACTTGGAAATTATGTAACAAAAACGATAACCGAAGACCCTGAGATGGATTTTTATTGCCGTCCGCTTTCTATGCTGAGTTTGCGCTCCCAGATTCAATCTATTACAACACTTTTGATGGACTGTCTGCGTGAAATTTGCGCCCAGTTCGGCGGATTTCAGATTGCCTGCACGGAAAAGTGGCTTGAATGCGATGATCCGTCGGGAAAATGGGCTTATGCCGGAAAGCTTGACTGCGTTATGACCGGGGATGACGGCAGGGCGGCGATTATTGACTACAAGAACGGTGAAAAAGTTCCGAACATAAAGGATTGTTCCGTAACGACGGACGGCGAGCTTAAAGATTTTCAGATTCCAGCGTACATTGTGCTTTGGAACGGCACAAATGAAAAAAAAGTTTCTACCGCACTGTTCTTTTCTATTCTTGACAAAAAGAGCAAATTTATTATTAACGAGCCTAAAAAAACGGTGGAGGCATATTCGGATACGCTTGATGCATTCCGCAACTACTCGCGGGAGTTTTATGAAAAGGTTTCTTCAGATACAATTGAGCCGGTAAAGCTTTCACAAAAAGATTTGTACGAAACTTGTTCTGACTGTAATTTTAAAGCAATATGCCGAAAAACCTTTTCTGTTGCGGGAGAAAAACATGACTGACAGTTACGAATATCTTGATTTGCTTTCGCGAAAGCTTGACCCTGTACAGAAAACCGCATGTTGCCGTACACAGAACACCATAGTTGCCGCTGGCGCCGGATCGGGCAAAACACAGGTTCTTGCCACAAGATTTGCATGGCTTGTAATGTCGTGTGGAATTCCCGCCGGTCAAATACTAACTCTTACGTTCACGAATAAAGCCGCCGCTGAGATGTACAGCCGCATATACAATACACTCAAGTTTTTTGCGGACAACGAAAAAACGCCTGAAAACGAAAAGCAGCTTGCACGTCAGGCTGTAGAACACTTTAACGAAGTTCATATTCAAACGCTTGATTCGTATTGTTCCGGGCTTGTAAAACAGGCCGCCAACCGTTACGGTATTCCGCCTGATTTTTCGGTTGAAAATGCGGATGTAAATAGAAGAATAAGTGATATGGCACTGGGCTTTGTGCTCAAAAACAGGAATAACAAGGCTGTTCAGTTTTATGCCAAGGCAGGAAAGCTTGAAGACTTTGCGGACAGTTTTTTTGCTATACCGGTTATGAATTCCGTTTCGATTGTGCAGGAAAAGGATTATTTTGCAAATAAACTGCCATTGCAACGAAAAATAATACAAAACGCATGGAATGGGTATATTACGCAAACGGAAGAAGCTGTGAGTATGCTGGACAGCGAAATATCCATGTCGGACGGACCCAACGGCGCGGTTAAAAAACTCTGGGAAGTTTGGCATGAAAAGCCCGTTTTTGTGATGATAAACTCCGCCGACGATATTAAAACGGATGTGGAACTCGCAGAAAAAATCCGTTCGATTTTGGATTGGCTCACAAAGGTTTCTAAATGCAAAAAGCCCCAACGACCGAATGAGGACGAAGCTCGTACCAACGCAATTATTGACGGAATTGCCTTCTCGTTGGAAACTGCCGTAAAAATTGCAAATTACGTTTGCGAATACATGTATATGGAAGAATATGTCCGGTTGTTCGATGATTTTGCTTCTTCTGTCATCGCGTTTAAGCGTGTGTCCGGCAGTCTTTCGTTCAAGGATGTAACTGACCTTGCGCTTAAAATTCTCCTTGAGCAGAAAGATTTGCGTGTTCAGGAAAAAAACTCCTACAGTAAGATTATGATTGACGAATTTCAGGACAACAACGGACAAAACAGGGATCTTCTGTTTTTGCTTTCTGAAAAAAAAGACACTTTTACAGATTTTTCGTCGGCGGAGAATAAGGGGCGTTCCATTTCGGAACTTTTGCAGAACTGTCTTGAATCCGAAAAACTTTATTTTGTAGGCGACGAAAAACAATCAATATACAAATTCCGCGGAGCGGATGTAGCCGTATTCAACGAACTTAAAGACGAACTTAACGGCGAGCCTGTAAAAATGACTTTTAACTACCGTTCATGCCTTGAGCTTTTGTCATCTTTCAATAAAATATTCGGTGGTATAGATTTTGACGGCAGACAGGCAAGTACGGGAATATTCAAGGCGCAGATACAGAATAATTATGAAGCGGCTTTTTCACAGTCAGACGCTGCTCTGAAGGCGGATACTGTTTCGTACCGTCAGCTGCCGCCGGTAGCACTTAATGAAAAAAACGTAAAAGTTCACGTTTGTATGGCGGATGAAAATCTTCTCAGTTCCGGCAAGAATGAGCTCCTAAACAAGGAAGACCAGCTTGCAATGTTCATTGCGCAAAAGATCAAAGATCTTTACGAACAAATGCCCGAAAATGAACGCAAATACTCAAACATAGCAATTCTGGACAAAAGACGTAATAACCGCAAGACAATTCAAAGATGGCTCTCCCGCTATGGAATTCCTTACGAAGTTGATGCACAGTCTGATATTTTTTCCGAAGCGATTGTGAATGACATATACAACTTTCTGCGCCTGTGCGTTTATCCGTCGGATACAAAAGCGTTCGCCGCATTTTTAACATCGGGCTTTGTAAAGCTTTCCGTAACTTCGTTGGAAACAATTCTTGCCTGTCTTTTAGATATTGAAGACCGGAATACAGTTTTTATTCCGTTTGATGAAAACAAAAAAGAACGCATTGAATCACTGCTTGTACCGGCTGATTTTCAAAAGTATTGCGACGCGGAACTATTTTATGCGGACAACCGTCGCAGGGTTTTAAGCCAAAGTGTGGCAAAAACGCTCACAATGCTCTGGTATAAAACGGGTTACCGCTACGAAACGCTTCTTGACAAAAACCTTAATCTGTTTGCGGAACATTATGATTTGCTTTTTGAAACGGCGCGCAAAACGGACGAGAACGGCAAGGGGCTTGCATGGTTCATAGACCAGCTTCAGATAATAAAGCGGAATGAAAACTACTTTTTGTCGAATGAAGACGCTGACATTGAACTTAAGGAAATACAATATCCGCTTGAAAAGCAGGACGCGGTAAAAATAATGACCATTCACAAAAGCAAGGGTTTGCAGTTTAAGCATATTTTTGTTTACGGCTGCACGCAAAAGTCCGCTGCAAAAACAAATCCCGCAAAAATCTTTTTTGATGACTGTTATGGTTTAACCGCCTGTTTGAACGGTTGCAAGGAAAATTACTTTTATTCTCTGCAGCACGGAATGCAGATTGCCATGGATGAGGAAGAATACAAACGCGTTTTTTATGTTGCGCTTACACGAGCGGAACAGTCCGCTTTTATAATAGGTTCATGGAAAGAAGCTAAATCCTGCGTTGAAGAACTTATTCTGGAGTATTATGGCGAAGCCTTTGACGACGGAATTGCGGGGCAGGGTAAATGTATTTACGCGGAAGGAGCTCCTTTTTCGTTTATGTCGCTCAAACTGCAAAAAAAAGAAGTTCTTGCGGATTTCAGAACAAAAAAGATTGTACCCGACACAGAACGCATGATGAAAGTGTACGCTGCTTCACAAACCGTGCCGTATCCTGAGCCTGAATCGATAAGGATTTCACCGAGTTTGCTTGAAAGTTCTATAGAATACGTGGCTCAAACTGATGTTCCGTTCAGTGAGATAAATGAAATAATTACATCGCATTCAATAATTCCAGAGCAGGATGGTGAGGACAATTCGCTTTTTGCTGATTTTTCGTATGCGGATTTTGGAACGCTTGTGCATGACTGTTTGGATTCTGCTGCACGCGGTATTGTTCCGACGGATTATGTTCCCGCTGCACGGCTTTTGAAGAATCTTTCCGATGAAGAAAAAACGATTCTCTGCAACGTCTGCAAAGTTATGACACAAAATTTTTTTGCAAGTCCAATCGGTGCAAAGTTCCTCGAAGCAAAGAACAGCGGACGCTTCTTCCGCTCCGAATACGGATTCAAACATTTTTTTGAAGGCAGAATAATTACCGGTTTTATAGACTTGTGCTTTGAAAACGCGGACGGAACGTATACCATTGTTGACTACAAATCGGATTCAGCGCTAAATCCGGAGCGCTATTATGAACAGCAGCGGTGCTACCGGTATGCGCTTGCCGAACTGCTTGGTATTCCGATAGAAAAAATAACAAGTTGTCTATATTATCTGCGTTATGACAAAACCGTTGAAATTACCGATAATTTGAAGTGAAAATGAGTTTTTAATTGACGGAATACTTATGCTATTTTAGAATGGAGTTGTATGGCAAAAAATTCTTTTGACGAACTAGTTATCAATATGCCTCAGGCTGAGCGTATTGAACTTTATAATAGACTCGTTGCTTCTCTGAATGCTAAGGAACAGACGCTTACTGAAAATGCTGTTCCAGAAGAATATGACAATACCGGCGACATAAAGGACAAGCTTAAAACTGAATCACGATTTTTCAAGTTTCTTCTATATATACGTTCTTTATTTTCGGGTACAGATTCTGTTAGTCTTTATAATACGATACTGATAGAACGCACAGCAAAATATGTTGAAAAAAAATATCCTACAATTTTTAACGCAAAAAAACGCATATTAAAAGCAAGCTTTTACGACAGACTGCGTTCTCTAAAATCTGCTGCGGATTTTTTTCAGCCCGGAATAGATTTGTATGAGGAAGATCCCGGAAGATTCTATGTTTTTTTGAGTTCTCTGCTTTTGCCGGAAATATATGAAAAAATCGAGCTGGAAATTGATCCATTTAAATTTGTGGATGATAAGGACGCTTCGCAGGAAGTAAGAACAGCACAACTTAGAAGACTGGATGAAATCTTTCAGGAAATTACCAGTGCCGCAAGAACAAACCTTTACAACGCTGTTAGCGGAATTGACTGGCTGCGTCAGTTTGTAAGCCTTCCGTTTGAAAAGTTTTTGACCAAATTTATGACATTTTCCGCCGGTGAGTATCTTTGTCAGATAGATTCAGTTTCCAATGAAATTTCACAGTTTGCCCGTGTTTTGTGTAATGGCAGGGTTATTTCCACTGAAATTCTTCAGGCTATGTTCCTGTTCTCGTTCCAGTCACAGCTTGGAAATCCTGAACTGGATATTACCGCACTTACTTCCGAATATGTCGGCAAGAGTATAAGCTATATAGGCGTTATAAAGCGTTTTTTGGAAAATGTACCACTGCGTCTTTTGGGTGAAATTTCGTACAAGTCTGCAACCTGGGTTCCCAAACAGCCTGACGGTGTTGAAGACTGGTTCATAAAATACAAGAACGAGTGGAAAAAGCTTTTTGACATTCAGTGGGGAAAATGGGTCAATTATAAAAAGCAGTGTGAGATTGACCAAAAGATTAAGGCAATGTTTACCACTGATGAACTGCCGCAAATGCCGTTCCAGCCTTGGAAGAACGTTTGGGAAGACCTTGCTTTTACACGCCAGAAATCCATAAGCTTTTTATACGGCTTTTTTTCAACAAAGTATCCGGATGTAAGTAAACTACTTAAAATACTTATGGTGGAAGGTGATTTTAAGCAGCGAGAAAACCGTATTGAATTTACGGATTCCTATGATCAGATGAACCATCTTGCCGCCAACGTTGAAACTTTGGTTTTTAGATTTGCGCCACAGGGCGACATTGGCCAGGTATTTAAAGAAGTTGAAGAAAAAAATGAAAGAACCGTAAAAATGCATTCCCGCCTTGAAAATCTGATAAGTTCCGCCTATTCTGAAGCTGGAGTTTATTTTACGCAGTTTACGAATACCGTTACTATTCTTGCCAATGTTATAGAAGGTATCATATCCGAGTCAAAAGTTGGAAAATACGATACGCTTAACAACATTGCCGCTATTCAGGGCAGAAAGAACCAGGCTTACCGTCAGCAGCTGGCCGGTGTAAGAATGCTGTTTCTTACAGCGATAGAATGTTTAAACACTCTTATTTCGTTGGAAAACAAATAGTGACACAGTATTTGCCATCGTTTTTTTCGCTTGATCCGAACGCACTTGTATCGTTTTTTCCCTTTGTTTTTAAAGGTAAACCGCTTGGAAAGGAGCTCGCTGTATGCGGTATCAGTTCTCGCACAGCCGGTTCAATGCGCTTTAGGTGGAACGAAAATAATGAAAACCGAAA
This sequence comes from Treponema sp. UBA1240, assembly GCA_002308875.1. Classification (GTDB taxonomy): domain Bacteria; phylum Spirochaetota; class Spirochaetia; order Treponematales; family Treponemataceae; genus UBA1240. Next base: position 15,497 of record DBWK01000042.1, on the reverse strand, counting down.
GATCGTTTTTGAACGCGCCGGTATTGATTTTAAAAACGTTGTTCCGCTTGAGCTTATCCATTCCAAAAATGTGTATATAATAGAAGAAAAAAAAGACGTATTCCAAAAACAGGGTGATGGACTTTTAACCGCGACACATTCTCTTGTTCCTTCCGTTACGGTTGCGGACTGTATGCCGATTTATTTGTATGATACTGAAAACCACGTAAAAGGAATGCTGCATTCCGGATGGAAAGGCACGGGAATCTGTGCCGAAGCCGTCCATATTATGTGTGAGCATTATAACTCAAAACCCGAGAATATTTGTGCAGTTATAGGTCCTCATATCGGAAGCTGCTGTTATAACGTAGATAAAGAGCGTGCAGATTATTTCCGGTTGGAATTCTCGCCGGCGGCAGTAAGTGAAAGTGTGGAAAACGGAAAAACCGTGTATTATGTTTCGCTTTTAAATGCAAATTTGTTTTTGCTGAAACAGTGTGGAATCCTGCCGGAAAATGTGACGTACTGTACTAACTGTACCTGTTGTTCGCCGTTTTTGGGCTCGCACAGGCGCGAAACCGCCGGTTTACCGGATAATATGCCGCCGGAGGAACGGTCAAAGTGCTTTACTCCGATGGCAGCGTTTGTAATTTAGAAATTCTGCCGGCGCAAAAAATCGGAAAGCTTTTTTTCGATTCTGTCCGCATCATCCGCGTGAATCCACTTAACGTCCGGCAATGCCTTAATAAATGTTATCTGCCGTTTTGCGTATCGTCTGCTGTTGGACTGGATAAGCCGTGTAACGGCATCGGTATCAACTTCCTCAAGGCTGCATCCCTGCTTTTTTGCTGTTACAAAAAACTCTCCGTAACCGATTGCCTTCATTCCAGGATCGCTTTTCGTATAGCCTTGTTGTACAAGGTTTTTTACTTCATCAAACAACCCTTGCTGCATCATTTTGAACACTCTTGCATTAATACGTTCGTACAGTTCTTCACGAGGACGTTCAAGCGCAATAGCGCAGAAAACATATTCACTGCGAAGTTTTGCTGAAAGTTCAAACTCAGAGAGCGGTTTTCCGCTTGCAACGTATACTTCCAGTGCGCGCTTTATACGGTATTCGTCATGAACGTGTAGCCGGGAAGCGGTAACTGGATCGACTCCTCTAAGCTTTTCAAGCATTAGTTCTGCGCCTAGAGTTTCCATTTCTTGCTTTATGCGGTTTCGTGTATCTTCGTCAGCTTCGGGCGTTACAGGGAGGCCGTACATAAAGTTTTTAATGTAAAATGCCGTTCCTCCTGCCACAACAGGAAGCTTGCCCCTTGCAAAAATTTCTTTGCAGGCTTCGTCCGCATGACGCACAAATTCACCTGTGCCAAACTGCTCGCTCGGAGAACACATATCGATAAGATGGTGTGGAAGTTTTTTTAACAGGTCGGTGTCGGGCTTTGCAGTTCCTATGTCAAGCCCTTTGTAGACCTGCATGGAATCTGCGCTTATAATTTCCGCTTTTCCTGCATAAAAAGATTGAGCGTTTGCGGAAAACAAACGCTCAACTACTGATGTTTTGCCCGACGCTGTCGGACCGAAAATGATTAGAACCGGTATCGGGAAAGTTCCCATTTACGTTATTTGTCCAGTTCGTATTTTACGTCGTGTGTAAAAAGCTGTTTTGCGGCAAGAGAAACAACCTTTCCTTCGTTTTCTTCAATAATGGGATCACCGAGCCTTGATAGCTGGTATGCACGGCGGCTGGCAGCACAGGTGATTTCGTAAATATTATCTTTGAATTTTACTAATTGTTCCAATGGAAATATCATCATACGCCTCTATCAAATTATAATACAAAAATCTTCGGCATTTTTCAAGTAGTTGTGCAGTAGAATAACTAAAGGACTGGAAAAAAAGCCCCTGTTCCTGTATAACGGTTGTATGATAAAAGCAGAAATAAATGACAGTGAACTCGTTTCTCATATAAACAGTCTTGAAGAGGACGGTATGAGTATTTTTGTAATGGCAGACGGACAGTTTCGCGGCGCTTTGTTCCACGGTACCCGCTTTATAAATCAAATGCGCGCAAACCATAATCTTGGGATTCTTGAAACAATGGTTTTGGGGCAGGCTTGTTTATGCGGGGCGCTTATGATTCCGACGATGAAAGGAAAGGAACGGCTGCGTCTGCGCTATGACACGAACGGACCTGCAGCCGGTTTTTCGGTGGAAGCTGACAGCACAGGTTATGTACGCGGTTATTTGCTTCAAGACAGAATTCCTGTTGAAAAACCGCTTGAAAACTGGGATCTTGCACCTTTTTTAGGACCAGGAACGGTTTCTGTAACGCGCTTTCCTGAGGGGCGGGCTGAACCGATGACCGGTACTGTAGAAATAAAGCACAGAAACATTGCCAAAGATCTTGCATGGTATTTTTTGCAATCCGAGCAGATTAACACTGCTTTTAACACAAGTATTCAGCTGGATAAAAAGGGTAGGGTTGTTGGTGCGGGCGGATTGTTTTTGCAAACGCTTCCGGGTGCGAATGAGGAGGTCATTCAGCGCGTGGAAATGGCTTTTGAGGCTTCGCCCTCGTACGGACAGTGGTTCAGCGAGAAAGGCGGCAGAGATGACATTATTTACGGACTTTTCAGAGAGTTTAATCCGTCGGTTGCGCTGGAACGTGATGTAGTATTTGACTGTCCGTGTTCAAAAGATGTTTTTGAACGTCATATTCTCAATCTTGACAGAAAGGAACTTTCAGAGATTGTAGAAACAAATCCGGAAGAGCCTGTTGAAACGGTCTGTCATTACTGCGGCAGCGTGTATAAGATAGACAAAAGGGATTTAAAAGCCAAAATGAGCGAAAAAATATGATTATCTTGCAGTGCAACAGGTTAAGTTTTTTGGGTTTTGTTCCGATAGACAAATGAAAAGAAATATTTTTTTTAATTGGATATTTCTGTTTCTACTGATTTTGCTGATAATTCATATTATCTTCAAATAATTTGACAAAGAGCATTTGAGGAAATATAATTAACAGAAAATAAGTATACTAGCTTTTCTGACAATTATAAAAGGAGTTTTGGATGAAACAGGGCAGGTTAAGTGTTTGTCTCGTCCTCATAAGTCTGGTGTTTTTGCTGCCGATGTTTGCTCAGGTTGCAACAACAACCAGTTACGATTCTATCATGATTGATAATTTTGATCAGGTAGAGAATGTGGATTGGGTTTGGTATGTTCAGGGCAGCAGATATATTGCTGAAGGTTACCCTAGAATGCAGTATTTTGAAGGTGCTCCAAATTCTGTAAAGTATCTTCAAAAAGATGGTGTTGTTGGTAAAGTTCTTGGTGTTGAAGCCGCTTTTAATCGTAAAGGCGATAACTGGCTGGAAATTTATCCTGCTAAAAAAGATGCAAACGGAAAATATCAGCAGTTTAACTTAGATTTAAAGGGTGATGTTGATCATATTGATGTTTGGGTTTGGGGAGCAGGTTATCCTTATAATTTGGATCTTCTTCTCCGCGACGCAGACGGACGTGTTCATTCACTGCCCATGACAAAATTATCATATATCGGTTGGAAAAATATTAAAACATATATTCCCGGCTGGTTGATTCAGCGTTCAAGATATCGCGCAGGTGCAAAGACCTTGAGATTTGTTGGTTTCCGTATTAGAACAGAACCTTATGCTCCTGTTGATATATTTACCGTTTACTTTGATCAGTTGAAATACTTGTCAAATACGTTTGCCGATATTTATGACGGTTATGATTTTGACTCAAAAGTATTTGACGAGAAGGGGGCAGGACTATGAAAAAGTTCTTTGTAGCATTAGTAGTTTTATTCGTAGCAATATGTGTATTTGCTCAATCAAGTACAAGTCTTTCTGATCCGAATCCTTATGAAATTGGTGCTGATTCTGCCCGTCAGTCATTAAAAGAGGTTTCTGTTGATTTGTTTGAACGTGAGGCTTCTTGGAATGTTTATATGCCTATTGATGACGGTATTATTACATCACGTCTTTTCAATGGTTCTCCTGCTGCAAAAGATCCGCTTCCTGCAGGTGTTCTTGAAGGACAGGAAGATACTCATGTTCTTGGTGTAAAAGTTGAATTTATGCGCCGCGGTTATCAGAGTTTTTATGTTACGGCTGCAAGACCCCTTCCTGTAGAAGGCGTTACAAAGACCGTTTCTCTGTGGGTTGCAGGACGTAATAATAATCATTCTTTAACATTGCTTATTCAGGACTTCTTTGGAAGAAGCTATGAATTGTACATGGGCAAATTGAACTTTTCCGGTTGGAAAAAAATGACAGTTGCTATTCCTCCGTCACCGGATGGAATCCATGGAATCGTTCAGGCTGATCCTCGTTACGGCGACAATCCTGGTTTGAGAATTGTAGGTTTCAGGATTGACTGTGATCCGCTCGAAGCATACGGTTCATATTACATGTACATCGATGATTTGCGTGTAGTAACTGACTTGTACGCGCTTGAAAACCGCGACAAGGATGATTTGCCGGATAACTGGTAAAATTAAATAAAAAAAAGGCTTTTGAGAAATCAAAAGCCTTTTTTTATGGCATAATAGATTTTTCTTCCTTTTGTTTCCGTATATTCAATTATTTCCATCTTTTTAAGAACCCATAAAATTACACCAGCGTCTTTTCCGACGGTTTGTTCCAGTTCCTTGCGGCAGAATTGTTCAGTTTTTATTCTTTCCTTTACAAGCTTTGCATAATCTTCTTTTGAACTTAAAACTTGCTCATTATTAATAGAAAGAAGTTTTCTGTTTTTTTTATACCAGTTTTTCTTAAAACGTCTGCTTTTATTGATAAGTTGTATCTTTTCCTCTGTTTTTATACGGATTTGTTTTTGATTTATAAATAACAATCTTATTGAAAACTTGTTGTTATCTACAAACTGCCAAAGCTGTGTTATCTGTTTAAAAATACAGAGTGCATCTTCTTTTTTAGGGCTTTTTCTTGTTGAAACAAGTTCTCCGTCTTCGGTCCAGGTTTCAATAACCGTTTGTTCCGCAACCGGAAAAACAATTTCCACATTGTGATTTTGGAGTAAAAAATTGATTTTCTTTTTGAGGCTAGAAAGGTTTGCTGTTTGTATTTCAATAATTGTTTCAGGCGTGTATATGTCGCATACGAACGCACCTGTTTGATGTTCCGTAACTCCACCTATTCTTTCGGCAAAAATTTTTTTTAGCGAGTTGTGCAGGTTTGATTCGTTATACGTGTTAATCATAAACTAAAAATACTATACAGCTGTTGAGCAAAAAAGTAAAGCAAATCACTATTTTTTTTATTTTCTATATTTTTTTACGTTGACATAACAAATTTGTGTGCTTAGAATAGAATTAAGTGGGAGAAAGTGGGATTAAGTAGGTAAAAGTGGGATGGAACTGTTAACCGGTGAGTATCGAAACACATTAGATGAAAAAGGCAGAATCCTTTTTCCGACTCGTTTACGCAATGAGCTTACCGGTAATGTATTAATCCTTACTCAGGCATTAGACCGCTGTTTGTGGCTGTTCACTCCTGAGGAATGGAAAAACCTGTCAGGCAAAATTATGGAGTCTGCATCTCCGTTTAACGCACAGGCCCGTCTTGTTTTGCGCCGTCTTATCGCACCCGCCCAAGAGGTGGAATTCGATAAAGCCGGGCGCCTTTCGATTCCGCAAAGTCTGCGTGAATACGCAAATCTATCGAAGGATTGTGTTGTGCTAGGGGTCAACAGGTATATAGAACTGTGGGATTCTGCAATGTACAGGACGTATCTTGAAGAAACGGAAGCTTCTTTTAATGAAGCAACTAAAGAACTTTCGTCAATTTGCTTTTAAAACGCGGGGCTTTTTGTGGAAATTACACATACTTCTGTTTTGCTGGAAGAATGTTTGGAATGGCTGTCACCGGAAAATGAGGGTTATGGTTCTAATCCTTTGTTGATAGATTCCACCTTGGGGGAGGGCGGGCATACCTTTGCTTTTCTTTCCAAATACAAAAATTTGTCAGTTATTGGCATAGACGCTGATCCTGTGATTCAGCAAAAAGCAAAACAGCGACTTGCTGAATTTGATAACAGGGTTAGTTTTTATAATGGTTGGTTTGATGATTTTTATGCAAATTATCCGACTGATCGCGAAAAACCGAATCTTATACTGTTTGATTTGGGAATTTCTTTGTTTCATTACGAAAAGTCAGGGAGGGGCTTTTCGTTTAGATATGATGAACCGCTTGATATGCGTCTCTCGCCGTCGGCGACAGTTTCTGCCGCGGATATTGTCAACAGGACGAATGAAAAAGAACTTGCTGACCTTATCTATATGTATGGCGAAGAACGCTTCAGTAGGCGGATTGCAAGGGCGATAATTGAGGCAAGAAATTGCGAAGTTATTGAGAACGCAAAAAATCTTGCCGATATTATTTATCGAGCGGTTCCTGCTGATTATCGGCATGGGCCGATACATCCTGCGACAAAAACGTTTCAGGCGCTCCGCATTGCGGTGAATGGCGAGCTGGACCGGTTGCCGCGTGTGCTCGAAAGTGCTTTCAGTGTGCTTAAAGTTGACGGGAAGATGGGTGTAATAACTTTTCACTCGCTGGAAGACAGAATTGTAAAGGTTTTTTTCAGAAACCTTGCTAAAAACTGTAGTTGTCCACCTGAACAGGCGATTTGTACCTGCGGCGGTAAAAAACGGGCAGAGATACTTGCAAAGGTTGCCCCGGGAACGGAAGAAGTTAAGAGAAATTCTCCTTCCCGAAGTGCAAGACTGAGAGTTGTAAGAAAGCTCAGGTAGGACAGAAAGGATTGATGTATGAAAGTAAAAGAATTTGCGCAAAGTTTTCTTATCTGTATGGTTGCCCTGTGTATTCCCGCGCTGCTGATAGTAAACACCCTGCAATCCCGTCGGTATGCGGAACTGGTTATGGAAACTGAAATGATAGAAAAAAAACAGTATGAGATTATTGAATCGAATAAACGACTGATTGCAAGTATTTCGATACTTGCCAGTCCTGAAAGAATAGAAACGCTAGCGCGTGATACTTTGCATATGCAGAAGGCTGATCCTGAAGACATAGTCAGGGTTGAGGTAACAGGTACTAAGATTGGCGGCTGAAATTGAATCTTTGCTGGGATTTGATGCTCTGGTAAAGGCTGTTGATGGCAGTGTTCTAAAACGGACAGACAATTTTTCTTTTTCTTCTGTGGCTGCGGACAGTAGAAATTGTGTTTCCGGAACGCTTTTTGTGCCTTTAATAGGACAAAAGCAGAACGGACACATATATATTCCGCAGGCTCTTGCAAAAGGTGCTTCTGTTGTTTTTGTGCAGAGGGCGGAGTACGAAGACAAAAAAGAAGATTATGAAAAATTGTTTGCCGGTTCAAATGCAGCTTTTATTGCTGTTTCAAATACTATGACCGCATTACAAAAAGCTGCCGGTGCTTATGTTGCGCGTTTTCCTTCGCTGATAAAAATTGGTGTAACCGGTTCGTCCGGAAAAACTACCACAAAAGAAATAATTGCATCCATTCTTGGTGTAAAATACAAAGTTGTAACAAATGAGGGTAATTTGAATTCCGAAACAGGTTTGCCCTTGTCCGTGTTTAAAATCCGTGATGAACATGAAGTTGGTATTTTTGAAATGGGAATGAACCGCAAGGGTGAAATATCAGAGATTGCAGGTGTTCTTTTACCTTCGGTTTCTGTAATCACAAACATAGGTACTGCCCATATCGGAATTCTCGGCTCAAAAGATGCTATAGCTTTAGAGAAAAAAAATATTTTTTCGTATTTTACTGATAATTGTGTAGGTTTTGTTCCTGAAAACGATGAATATGCTGATTTTTTGAAAGATGTAAAAAAAGGAAAAATTTATTCGTTCGGTGTAAAATCCAATAAAAAAATTCATGATGTATCTTCGTACGGTATAAAAGGAACAGTATTTGGTTACGGAAACTGTTCAATACATTTTCCTGTACCCGGAAAGCATAATTTTTCAAATGCACTGGCGGCAATAGCTGTCGCAGAATATCTGCATCTGTCAGAAAAGGACATAAAGAAAGGGCTTGAAAATGTAAAAACAATTTTTGGTCGTAATCAGATTTTTTCCGGAGATATAACACTTGTACATGACTGCTATAATGCAAATCCCGATTCAATGGCTGGTGCTATAGAATTCTGTGATGATTTGCTTTGGAAAGGTAAAAAAGTTTATGTTCTCGGTGATATGCTGGAATTAGGAAAAGAATCCGCAAAAGAACATGAAAAAATCGGAAAAATTGTTGCCGCTTCAAAAGCTGATTGTGCAGTATTCTTTGGCGAAGAAATGAAAAACGCTTTTGAAGCCTGTCGTAAAAACAAAAACTGTTTTTGGAGCGATGATATGGAACAGGTAAAACAGTTTTTGGAAACAACGGTTTGTAACGGCGATTTGGTTTTGCTTAAAGCCTCTAACGGAATGAAGCTTTGGCGTGCCGCGGAAGCTCTGGATATTATTTTGGAGGTAAAAGCATGAGGGGTTCATCGCTTTTTGCGGACAAAATAGTTACTGGAAAAAAGGCTGATGTGAATTTTTTGATTGCATGCGTTCTGCTTATTGGAATGGGCTCTATGACGCTGTATAGTGTGAGCGGTGCGACAGCTGTGCGAATATTAAAAGGTGATTCTTATTTTATCATTCATCAGTTGCGTGTTCTTGCAGTATCCATATTTGCTCTTGTTCTGATGTCTGTGATAAATTTTGAATATTTACGCAAGTATTTGCCACTAATTGTAGCAATTGCTCTTATTCTTTGTGTGCTTACAATTATTCCCGGAATCGGTATTGAAAAAAAAGGTGCAAGACGCTGGTTGGGAATAAAAAAAGTCTTTGAATTTCAGCCTTCAGAGCTTATAAAACTGGTTATTGTTTTGTTTTTGTCAAACTTGTTTGCAAAAAAATACAACAGACTTGATGAACTTTCAGTTTCAGTAATTCCTGCGATGATAATGACAAGCTTTTTTATTTTTATCATCTACATGCAGAAAGACTTTTCCACCGCAATAATCATTATGCTTGTTGCGCTTGTACTGTTTTTCTTTTCGGGAATAAAAAAACGCTGGTTCGTCATTTTGTTCTGCTTTATTCTGCCTACGGTTATCCTTGTAGTTTTTACGGAACCGTACAGAGTACGCCGTATTATTTCGTTTCTGAATCCTGCGCTTGATCCTTACGGCGCAAGTTATCAGCTTAATGCGGCAAAACGTGCGATTGCTACCGGCGGCTTTTGGGGGAAAGGCTTCGGTGAAATTCTTAAGGGAACTGCAATCCCTGAGGTTCAGTCCGATTTCATATTTGCTGGTTGGGCTGTTGAGATGGGCTTTTTTGGCGTTCTTTTGTATTTTGTTCTTTTGATTTGGTTTTCAATCCGTGGTTATATAATAGCGTTCCGGTGCAAAGACCGTTTTGGCAGTCTTGTTGCGCTCGGTGCGGTTAGTGCCATTCTGTTTCAGTCTCTTATGAACTGCGGCGTTGTATGCGGCTTTTTGCCGTCAACCGGAATTCCTCTTCCGTTCTTTTCTTCGGGCGGAAGTTCATTGGTGGTTTCAATGAGCCTTTGCGGCTTAATTATAAATGTTTCAAGAATGAATATAAGTCAAGGAAGTGTATATGAGTGACAGTTTGGTATTTTCAGAAATTGATCAGTTTTATTCAAAAAAGAAAAATCACAAAAAGACTGGCGCTGAAAAAGATTCCGCCGTGCGTACGAGGATACTCAAAATACTGGTGTGCGTACTTTCGTGTGTACTGGTGGTGGAGGCGATACTGTATCTTGTTGTAATTCCTTGTACTTCATCGGTGCAGATTGTTTTTTCCGGCCTTACACAGTATATGCCGGAAGATATTATTAAAAGTACTAATCTTAATGTGCGTCAAACCTGGATTAACTTTGACACGGCTTCTATTGCACAGAAACTTGCCGCATCGCAGTTGTTTGAATCAGTAAAAGTAGAAAAAAGTTTTCCTGATAAAGTAGTTATTACTTTAAGCGAGCGAAAGTGTGCCGCTGTTGCAATCGCAGAATTAAACGGAAAATCCGTGCCTGTTCAAATCGATAAAAATGGTGTAGTATATAGAATAAATGCTGGAGTTCCTGCTGGCGACATTCCTTTGTTGAGCGGACTTTCATTTGAAAATCCCAAAGTTGGAATGCGCCTGCACGGAAAACTTCGTCCGCTTGTACAGCAGATTTCGGATATTTTGACTGAAAAACCTGTTTATTTCAGCGCTATCTCGGAAATACGCATTATGCCAAAGGATTATGGCAGCTATGATTTGGTTCTGTATCCAATGCATTCAAAAGTGCGGGTTTTGGTCGATAAGACATTGAACGAAGAGTCATTACAGTATATGATGGTAGTACTTGATGTTATTGATTCGCTCGAATCCGATGTTTATGAAGTTGATTTGCGGCATGGTTCTGTTTCGTACAAAACGCGTAATTCTAATGAAAGCAAAATATTGGCGGGTGTTTCATTAGGTCAGAATTCCACAGGTGTTTCCGGAGAATAGAATTTTGAGTGATATTGTTGTCGGTTTGGATATTGGAACAAGCAACGTCCGTGTTGTTGTAGCGTCATACACTGAAGACGGAAACCTGCAGGTTGTAGGTGTAGGCACAAGTCCTTCTACCGGTCTTAAAAAAGGCGTTGTGCTCAATATTGAATCAACCAAACAGGCTATAAACGCCGCTGTTGAATCGGCGGAGCTTATGTCAGGACATGAAATAAACTGCTGCTATACCGCAATTGGCGGTAATCAAATTGAAAGTATAAATCAAAAGGGGTTCGTTGCCGTTGAACATCAGGGTGGTGAAATTACCAATTCCGATGTAGAACGCGTAATTGAAGCCGCTTGTTCCATTCAAATTCCACCTGATAGAAAAATTCTGCATGTACTTCCTTCTACGTATACCGTTGACGGAAACGAAGGAATAAAAGACCCTCGCTCAATGATTGCCTGGCGCCTCGAAACAGAAGTTCTTATTGTTACTGTTGCGGTAACAACTGCGCAAAACCTTATCCGCAGTATAAATCAGGCGGGTTATGATGTAAAAAACCTTATGCTCAAAACATTGGCGGCTTCGCGTTCCATAATAACAAAAGAAGAAAGAGAACTTGGTGCCGTTTTGATTGATTTGGGCGGTGGAACAACAGATGTGCTTGTTCTTGCTGATGATGCACCCGTCTGTACCTGCTCAATTCCGGTTGGCGGTCAGATGGTAACAAAAGACATTTCGATTGTAAAAGGCATATCGTTCGATACGGCCGAAAAAATAAAGCTGTCTGCGGGATGCTGCTGGGAAGATTATATTGACAAATACGAGGAAGTCCTTATTCCGGGTGTAGGCGGTCGTCCGCCGGAAGCAATTTCCCGCAAGGAATTGTGCAGTATTATTCAGCCCAGAATGGAAGAAATCTTTACTCTTGTAAATGAAAAAATTCAGGTACAAACATCTTCAAAAAAGAATGTGGGAAACATTGTCCTTTGTGGTGGCGGTTCTCTTATGCCGGGTGTTGTAGAGCTTGCGGCCCACGTTTTTGGAACAAGCGCTGTTCGTATAGGAAATCCTCTTAAGATGGGTGGTATGATTGAAGAATGTTATTCGCCGGAATTTGCCACGGCAACCGGAATTGTGCTTTCTTTTGCGGAGGAAGCAAGAAAACAACCTGAAAAGAACCGCTATTCACCTGTAGAAGCAAAGCAGAATAACGGCGGTATATTCAAAAAACTGGGAGATTATTTAAAAGAGTTCTTTTAGGCTTGAAATACTGGTATACTCTGTTATACTATTATATAAACAACAACTTTTTTCTGGGTGGGAGAAAAAATGACTGGTTTTGAGGTAGTTGGCGACAAGAATGCCGGACCAACAATAATAAAAGTTATCGGGGCAGGCGGTGGCGGAGGAAATGCCGTTAACCGTATGATTGCCAGCGGTTTGCAAAACGTGGAATTTATCGCCGCGAATACAGATTTGCAAACATTGAATAATTCCAACGCATCTGTAAAAATACCAATCGGTTCAAAGCTTACAAACGGTCTGGGTGCCGGCGGAAAACCCGAAGTGGGTGAAAAGGCTGCGCTTGAAGACACTGAAACAATAAAAAATGCACTTAAAGGTGCGGATATGGTTTTTGTTACCGCCGGTATGGGAGGTGGAACAGGAACCGGAGCTGCTCCTGTAATCGCCAAGATTGCCAAAGAGCAGGGTGCGCTTACAGTTGGTGTTGTTACAAAGCCCTTTTCCTTTGAAGGAAAGGTTAAAATGCAGCTTGCTGAGGAAGGTATTCGCAAACTGCACGAAGCCGTTGATACACTTATTGTTATTCCTAACCAGCATCTGCTTAAGATTGTCGATAAGCGAACCCCTATAAAAGAAGCGTTTCAACTGGCGGACGACGTTTTGCGTCAGGGGGTTCAGTGCATTTCTGACCTTATAACAAAACCCGGAATAATAAACATTGACTTTGCTGATGTTAAAACAACAATGGAAGGCAAAGGCGATGCGATTATGGGAACCGGTGTTGGCAGGGGCGAGAACCGTGCTGTTGACGCAGCAACCTATGCAATAAACAATCCGTTGCTTGAAGATTCCCGCATTGAGGGTGCAAAGAGTATTCTTATAAATGTTACCGGTGATGATACCCTTACTCTCATGGAAGTAGAAGAAATAGCGAATATAATTACAGCTACGGCAGATCCAGAAGCCCTTATTATAACAGGTTCTGCAATTGACCAGAACATGAAGGAAAGTGTTATGGTTTCTGTTATTGCAACCGGCTTTAATGAAGAATTCCGTTCCGGTAACATAGTAACTGACAGAGATTTGATAGCAGCAGCTGTAAAAGAAAAAAAGCCCGTTCCTGAAAAAGATGATATTATTTCGCACGGAGAATGGATTCGCCTTCAGGGCGAAGAACCCAAAGGCGGCAGAACCGGAAGTGTGTCTTCGCGTTTAGGCGGAATAAAGGACGAGTTGGATATTCCCGCTGTTCTGAGACGGAATAACGGTCAGAAACAGCAGTAATTCATGAATTTTGATATTCCGCTCATAGGTCAGTATTATTCCTTTTTGGTTACGGTGGTTGGAAAGGCTCTGCTTACGGCGCAAACATACTGTCAGACCATAAAGTTTTTGTATGAGTGGAAAAAATCAGGCGAAAGTGTGCCGGAAGGAACGCCTGAACAGCAGATGAGTGTTCAGGAATTAACGCTGTTTATCATTTGGCGGAGAACTCATGGCGCTGATGAAAGAACTGTTGCCAAAGATATTTCCGCCCTGCGTTCTTTCGGCGATTTTCTTGTGGCAACTGGTCGTTGGTCGGAAAACACCGCCAATGTTTTGGAAAAGCCGGATGTAACCAAAAAGCTGCCCCGGGTTTTGACCGTTGAGCAAGTTGACGCAATGCTTGGGTCCATAGATGTTTCAAAACCGTTGGGAGTGAGGGACAGAGCTCTTTTTGAGCTTATTTATTCCTGCGGACTGCGAATCAGTGAAGCATGCGGGCTTTTGATTGAAAACGTTCATCTTTCAGAACGACTGATTTTGATAAATGGAAAAGGCTCAAAAGAGCGTGTTGTTCCGTTTGGGGATCAGGCGGCTTTCTGGATGGAAAAATGGCTGAAGGAAGCCCGTCCTGAGATAGTTGGAACAAAAATCGTTCCGTTTGTGTTTGTAAACTATCAGGGAAAGGGGCTCTCAAGAAAAGGCGTTTGGAAACGTTTTCAGAATCTGGAAGATAGTGCCGGAGTGACGGCAAAGGTTCACACTTTGCGACATTCCTTTGCAACCCACCTGCTTGCGGGAGGTGCTGATCTCCGTTCCGTACAGGAGCTTTTGGGACATAGTGATATAACTACGACCCAGATTTATACGCAGGTCGACAATGAGGTTCTTCGGGATTATCACAGGGATTTTTTCCCCGGTCATAAGACCGAAGTTGAAGATACAAAAGTGTAGGAGGAGAATAAAATGAAAAAAAGCATTTTCTTGTTTTTTCTTGCGGTTTGTCTTTCATGTACTTTTTTTAGTTGCGGCGGTGTCAACAAAAAAACGTTAAAACGCGTTCAGCTCATGGAAGAAAAAGTTGCAAGTCCTTCTACAATTGATGAATTAAAAGATGCTATAAAGAAATTTGAACACCGTGCTGAAGATTTAATCGCAACCAATGAGCAGGTGGGCGTGTGGTACAAAATTCTTGCGACCCGCTATCTTGACAATGAAATGTATGCGGAAGCTCTGGATGCGTTGGAAAACGCAATACGCTATTATCCCGCAAATCAGAATCTTTTTTATTACGTAGGTGTTTCGGCAGGGTATATGGCAAAGGCTTCACTCGATTTCAGAGCAACCGGTTCTACATCCGAACGTGAACGCTACCTGTTGCTGTCTGAATCCGGCTACGTAAGAGCTATTGAGCTTGAGCCGCGTTTTGCAAGAGCGCTGTATGGACTCGGCGTTCTTTACACATTCGAGATGAATCAACCGGCAAAAGCAATTCCTCTGCTCGAAGAACTTTTGACCATAGAAAAAAAGAATACGGAAGGAATGATGGTTTTGGCGAGGGCTTATTACATGGTTTTTGACTTTGATTCCGCTCTTGCCATGTATGACAGAATTATCAGCACATCCACCGCAAAAGACCGAATTGCGGAAGCGGAAAAAAACAAGAGGATTGTTCTTGATGCAATGTACCAACAGTGATTTTATGCTGAATCTTGCCATTTCCGGTCTCGAATTCCTTAGTTCCGGCGAAAAGCTTACTGTGCGCCGGAATGTTGAAAATTTGGAAAAATTACTCACACTTTCTCTGACCGACATTGCTTATCTTGTAAAACGCGTTATTAATACAAGCTTGTGGCGGGCTGACGAGC
>DBWK01000042.1:0-524 GCA_002308875.1 Treponema sp. UBA1240 | reverse complement strand
TATCCTGAACTTCTTAAAAACATATACGATCCGCCTTTTATGCTGTTTTGGCGCGGAAACAACGCCTGTCTGCACAAAAAAGCTGTAGCCGTTGTGGGAACTCGGCGGCCTTCTTTTGCCGGAATACAGACAACCCGCGATCTGGCAGCAAAACTTGCCGCTGAAAATTACACCGTTGTTTCCGGGCTTGCGCTCGGAATTGATGCCGCTGCGCACAAAGGTGCTGTGAGTGTCGGAAAAGCAACAACTGCGGCTGTGCTTGCAAGCGGTGTTGACGTAATATCGCCTGAAACAAACAAAAAGCTTGCCGCCGCAATTTTGCAAAAAGACGGCTGCATTTTAAGCGAATATCCGCCCGAAACTGTTCCTGTAAAATGGCGTTTTCCCGCACGCAACCGCATAATATCAGGTTTGTCGGCAGCAACTGTCGTTATTGAAGCACCTGCAAAGTCAGGTTCTCTTATCACTGCGGATTTTGCGCTGGAGCAGGGCAGAGATTTGTTTTTTCATCAGCTTGCTTTACA
>DBWK01000068.1 GCA_002308875.1 Treponema sp. UBA1240 | reverse complement strand
CTAATTAGTGCAGCAAAGTAAACTGCATACGGTCTGGCGTTGTCAGACGCAGGCATACGGCTGGCTAAAAACGATACAGTAAATTCAAGGAGATACAGTATGGTTATTAATCACAACATGAGTGCAATGTTCGCACAGCGTCAGACCAATGCGACGAATCTGTCAACACAGAAAAACATGGAAAAGCTTTCATCCGGCTTGAGAATCAATCGCGCCGGTGACGATGCTTCAGGTCTTGCAGTGTCAGAGAAAATGCGCGGACAGATCCGTGGTTTAAACCGAGCAGCAAAGAACATACAAGACGGTATTTCTTTCATCCAGACAACAGAAGGTTATCTGCAGGAAACAACCGACATTGTACAGAGAGTTCGTGAGCTTGCTATCCAGGCTTCTAACGGTATTTACACGGAAGAAGACCGTATGCAGATTCAGGTCGAAGTTTCTCAGCTTGTTGCCGAAGTAGACCGCATCGCAAGCCAGGCACAGTTCAATGGTTTGAACCTGCTCACAGGCCGCTTTGCACAGGATACAGGTACAAACTCTGTTACAGCTTCAATGTGGCTTCACGTTGGTGCTAATATGGATCAGCGCGTACAGATGTTCATTGGTACAATGACAGCGTCAGCACTCAACCTGCGTACAATTGGTACAGAAGAGATCATGAGTCTGCAGGATCCTGATTCAGCAAACCGTGCTATCGGAACTCTTGATGAGGCTCTGAAGAAGATTAACAAGCAGCGTGCAGACCTTGGTGCATACCAGAATCGTCTTGAACACGCATACACCGGTGTTACAGTCGGTGCTGAGAACTTGCAGGCTTCAGAATCCCGCATTCGCGATACTGACATGGCTTCAGAAATGGTTGAATACACAAAGAACCAGGTTCTCAAGCAGGCCGGTACAGCAATGCTTGCTCAGGCGAACCAGTCTTCTCAGAACGTACTCAGCCTGTTGCAGTAATATACGTCTGGTCAAGGCACGCTATGCTTAATGCCTTGACTCAGCAGTTTGAAAGAGTTTCTGAATGGAAAAAGACCGTCGAAAGCGGTCTTTTTTTATGTCTGACATCAGATTGCGTAAGAAAAAGTGCATATCAGAATGAAAAATGGTGCGATTGAGGTTTTTAAGCTCAATCGCACCGGGGGGGAGTGGAGATAGTTTATTGATGCATGGTATTTGCTTTTATGCGATTTTTAGTTTGCGTTCAATTTTTATGAATCCGAATCTTTTGTAGAAGCGGTCCACCATTTTCTTATAGAGTGGAATTGCTCCTGCGATCATTGCCAGAGAAAGCGGCAGGCAGAAGACTGTTGAAAGAATTGTGTTTGATATAAAATTTATGGTGAAACAGTCTGTTCCGACAAAAGGTATTGATAAGCAGAACCCTATGATAGCCGGAAGAAAGAAACCTCCGGAAAGAAGTCCTATGGAAGCCAAAAAAGCTCGGTTTCGTGCCGCTTTGAATTCAGAAGTTTCCCTTAGCTCTTCAGCGGTAAGAATGTACGAGAACGGTTTTAATATTTTTCCGTCCAATACTTCAAAATTTGCTTTTGTTACAGTTTCTCCAGAAAAGTTCATGTGGCGTCTCCTTGTAGTATTCTTCCGCATCCAAATTGTGAATAATTCGAACGCGGAAGAAATATCCTTTATGGAATAAGGATATCATTACTACAGGGACGCCAATTGTCCCTAAACTCGATTATTATAATTTTTTTCAATCCATTTTTTATATTCGCCGCTTTTTATACCTTCTATCCAGGTCGTGTTAGCCAAATACCAGCGGACAGTTAAAAGAAGACCCTCCTCGAATGTCATTTTACGTTGCCAACCAAGTTCGTTTTTGATTTTCGAGCAGTCTATGGCATATCGTCTGTCATGACCTGGTCTGTCTTTAACGTATGTAATAGTTTTTGATATTTCGTCTGGTGTTCGGCCTTTTGTTCCGTTTTCGGTAAGCTCTGTACCTACTAGTTCTATCAGTTTAGTCAGCAAATGGATGTTTTCCCATTCGTTTTCTCCACCGATATTGTATTTTTCCCCGGATTTGCCATTGTTCACAATTTGCCAGACAGCTCTGTTGTGGTCTTCAACGTAAATCCAGTCACGGATATTCTTTCCGTCTCCATAAACAGGAAGAGGCTTCCCTTCTTGCATATTAGAAATCATAAGAGGAATAAGCTTTTCAGGGAACTGGCACGGACCATAGTTGTTCGTACAATTGGAAAGAGTAATCGGCAATCCATATGTATGGAAGTACGCCATTACAAGGTGGTCGCTCGATGCCTTGCTTGATGAATAAGGACTTCTCGGATCATACGGGGTTGTCTCGGTAAAGTATCCGGTTTCGCCTAGAGAGCCGTACACTTCATCAGTTGAAATATGATGAAACAAAACATCGTCACGCATTGTTCCGTCTTCGTTTTTCCAAAAATTCCGGGCTACATCGAGCAATGTAAAAGTACCGATTATATTTGTCTGGACAAAAGCCTGTGGTCCCAAAACTGATCGGTCTACATGACTTTCTGCTGCGAAATGCACGACAGTATCTATATCATATTGCTTAAAAATACGTTCTATTTCAGCTCTGTCGCATATATTAACCTTTTCGAAAAAATAGCGCCTGTCGTTTTGATTTGCACCTGTACCGAAAGATGCTTCGATATCTTTTAATGATTCCTGATTTCCGGCATAAGTAAGACAATCTACATTTACGATGTTTCCTTCAAAATTTGCATCAGTAAAAGCAGAATTGCCAGAGCATGGCATATTGAACAAATAGTGGATGAAGTTGTTGCCAATAAATCCTGCGCCACCTGTAACCAATATATTGTGTAATTTTCGCATATTAAATCCTGAATATACTATAATCTGTACGAGTCAAATTTTCAACATATATCGGGATGTTAAGCGTATCGTCCTCTGTATGCATCGCTGCATGAGTGACGAAAGGCATTTTCTATGGGTATCCCGATTGAAAACAAACTTTCTCTATTATATAATTTAGTAATGGCTTTAGTTGAATTTAGAAATATAAGTAAAGTTTATAAAATGGAAGAGGTTCAAGTTCGAGCTGTTGATAATGTGAGCCTTTCCATTGAAAAAGGTGAGTTCGCGGCAATCTCAGGTCCTTCTGGATCCGGAAAGTCAACGATGTTGAATATTATGGGACTTATTGATTTGCCATCTGAAGGAACTGTGATTCTTGATGGGAATGATATATACAAGAATGTAAAGCTTTCCGCCCATCATTCAATTCCTCTGAGATTGGATTCACGCCTTACTGATTTGCGAAGAAAATTCATAGGCTTTGTTTTCCAAACATTCAATCTTATTCCTGTTCTTAATGTTCGTGAGAATATAGAAATCCCGCTTCATCTTGGTAATTCACCTGCATGTGAAGAACTTAAGGGAAAAGAAAGAAGTGAATGGGTTGATTACTTGATTGAGACGGTCGGGCTTTCTGATTGGAAAAAACACAAACCCTCGGAGCTCTCCGGCGGACAGAGGCAGCGTGTCGCAATAGCACGAGCTTTGGTTACTAAATGTCCGGTTATTCTTGCGGATGAACCGACGGCAAACCTCGATTCAAAAAATGGTGACCAGATTCTTGAACTTATGCAAAAGTTGAACAAAGAACTTGATACGACATTTGTTTTTTCAACGCATGACCAGAAAATCGTCAACATGGCAAAACATGTAATCAAGATTTCTGACGGTCAGATCGTCAAAGATTCGCTATTACAGGCTTAATAGCTTAAGCTGAATTTCAACGCGGTACCAAATTCAAATTTCGGTGGTAAAGTTTCTTTATTCGAATCTAACCTTCCATATGTTATTTTTAGGCCATTCTCCCAATCTGCGTAAGGTATGAGAGATGAGATTATGAAACCAATATCCACGTTTCCGCTTTCTTTTATAAAATCGTGGTTCCATTTTACAGCGCCTTTCATATTCTGAGCAGGACCTATTTTCTTTATGCCGAATTCTGCGTTTATAAGGTGTGTATGAGCTTTTGTCGCATCTTCAACCGTAGCATCGAATGAATACTGGTACTCTATGTTTATACCGATATTCGGCGTAAAACCATCCCAAAGCCGATAAAAACCGCCGGTTGCCGTAACTTTTGCAAACTCAGTCTTGCTTTCGTATTGTTCGTTTTTCGATTCTTTTGTTTCTTTGAAAAATGTAATTCCCTGAGCATAAATGTCAAATCCAAAGATAGTACGTTTCAACTCAAGTCCCGTCAAAAATTTAGTGCCTGTTACTACGGGTTTTTCTCTTGATGGAAAGGAAAGTTCTGGGTATTTCCGTATAAATGCATTGATATTTGTGTTAAGGATAGTAATATCTCCATCAGCAGCGAAATTCATGTTTCGCCATGAAAAATCAGAAGTCCCGTACTTGTTATAATCAAATAAAACGACTCCTGAAAGCGTTCCTAGTGCCCAAGGATACCTTATCTCGCATGTGACTCCGCTTCCTGAATCAGACAGAACCGTATTCGAGAAGATTTTCAAGTTTCCCCATGAAATACCTTTTTTCCCGGCTGAAACGTACAATGTATCAAAAAGCAAGGTGTTAAAATATAAAGATCCAACGCTCAACGAGAACTTACCAGAAAACGAAGTGCTCATAGAACCTGACAAGCTAAAAAGTTCAGACGGCTTCACGCTTAAAGAAAGTGTGTTACTCATTTCTATAAGACCACCAGGATTAAACTTCTTCTTTTCCGCGGTTTCTTCTATTGAGTCATCATAAGTGGCGGCTGCACCAAGTTTTCCTGAAAAACTTCCGGTCAGCTTAAGTAAAGAGCCTTTTTCTGTTTCCTGAGAAATCACTTTAGGTAGAGGGGCTTCCTCAACAACAATGTCATCTGGAGCATCATCGAAAAGAGCATCAAAATCGTCAAATTCATCATCGAATTCATCAAGATTATCATAATCAACAATAACATCCGTTCCTGCATCGGAAAAAATTGGCATCAAACATAGTACAGCAAATACAATTAAAAAAAGAAACTTTTTCATTTTGCCCCCATCAATTCAAGGTATGGTTTTGTATAAACTGTGTCGCTAACATTTTGGAAAGAAACATTTTTTATTGTAATTTGTGTTTTTTCATATTGCACTTCGTTACCGATTTTCTTTCCGCGAAGGTTATCCTGAATGAGCATACTGACAGGTATTGAATGTTTGATGCCGTTGCTCTGAACAAGCTGATATGACGGAACTGCTGTTGTGCGCATTTTTCTACCGCTCAAAGAATAATCTTCTTTTTTGCGGACAAGTCCGTCATCTTTTGTAACCCACAATTTCAGCATAGGATAATCAACGCCTTCAACTTTCGCTTTAAGAGTAAACTGGACACAAGCAAGTTTTCCGAGTTTTACTTCGGTTGCTTCCTGTATGGAATAATCGCTGTAATATCTTTGAGGTGCAAAATCTGAATTAGTGGCGTTCGTATTTTGGAATTTATCTTTTGCGCTTGTAAAAGTGAAGCAATTGTCAGCAGGGTCATAGAACCAGATATTATTGTCGTATTGAAGATATCCTTTGCCCTTCTCGTTTGCAGGGCCTGTGACAAGAATTGTCCATTTTCCAGCAGAATCGCGGCGGTACATTATAGCCTCAGTTATAGTTTTGCCCTCACCGGGTTTTTCCTGAACAAGCGTATAATTTCCGCTGAAATCTGTACCGTAAAAAGCAGTCGAATCTTGTGCTTTTTTTAGCAAATCTTCATAATTGGCAGCAAAAAGAGAAGGAATGCAGAATGTTAAAATAAGACAATATAATATTTTCTTCATATATAAAATCCTTATTCAGTGGTGGCAAGAGCCTCGCATGGCGAAATTGCCACAGATTTCCTTATTCTAAAAAAAACGGCAATTAAAGTAGTTACAATTACGGCAGATGATATCATGAGAAAATAAAAAACGTTGATATTAGGAACAAGGACTCCGTTGGAAAGGAAAATGTCAAATGCAGGAATAAAAGATAAATTGATGAATTTCGCAAATAGACAAAGAAATAAGGCAAAAATCAACCCTGCAACACATCCTGTTACGACAAGAAGAAGCGTTTCGGTAAGAAGCATGCCCATAATTTTTCCGTATCGCATACCTATCGCCTTGTAAATTCCGATTTCGTTTATACGTTTTATTACGATGACACGGAATGTGCTGCTTACTCCGATTATAATTATGATTATTAGAACAACAATTATAAAGCTGGAGATAAACTTCATAGCATCAATCAGAATTTGAACATCATTAAGGTTCGCGCTTAGTGGAAGAAGTGCATAGTTCGGGAAGCCCATGTCGCTTCTGTGATCATAGAAAAGCTGCTTGTTTTTTACTTGCTCATACATTGGGTATTTTTCTTCAAGAACAGTCTGATATGTCGGAGTCAGTGCTTCTGAATCATATTCAGGCGGCAATGTTATGCATATTCGGTTTATGCAGTTCTCCGGGTATTTGTATGCGTTACGGAGACAATCTATATCCATGTATGATGTGTACATGCCGAAAAGCGATGAATCGGCGAAAATCCCTTTCACTACAAGCTCTACGGTATTCACACCCTGTCTTTTTGTTTGAACCATGAACGTAATTGAATCACCGGTTTGTACTTCAAGCATATCTGCGATTGCGGCGGAAAGAAGAATTCCGTTCGAGCCTGCCATTTCATCAATCGAGCCCGATCTGAAATTCAGGGAGCTGAACAAATCTTTTTCAATTGTAAAATCAACTCCTTTTACGACCCTTTGGCGTACACCTGTACCTTCAAAATAAAGTGAACAATATCCTTCGTTATAATCAAAGCGAGGTGCGATAATTGTGTCCTTTGGAAAAATGGGTCGCAAATCTTCTATATAATTTTCGTAGTCAAAAAGCTCATAATAATATGTACCGCCCAAAAACTGGTAGTCACCACCATAGTAAATACGTGCCTTGTTTTTCAACGAGTCAAGCATTCCGTTTATGAGGAATATTGAAAACACGGATATTCCGATTCCAAAAAGACATACAAGAAAAATCGATACGTATTGTTTTTTGCGGTAAATTATGGAACGAAGCCCCATTTTCAATGCATCATTCATTTTTCACCTGCCATAGCTTTTACAGGATATATTCTAAGAGCCGTTATTACTGGATATAGCCAGCCTACGAGTCCGAGTACAATTGCCAGAATAAAAAGTGAGAACAAATTGCTTTTTGTTATGGTAAGCGTCAAAGCATCCGCACCGAAAAGTTGTATGAGAAAACTGTTCGTAAATTTTATATGCGCCTTATTTATGAGGTTTGATGCAAAATATCCTGCGGCAGTTCCCAGAATACCACTTGTAATCGTCATCGTAAAAGTTTCAATCATATATTGCAGTGAAATAAACCGTTTTTTAGCTCCGATTGCTCGTAAAGTACCAATTTCGCGAGTCTGATCAAGTATGTTGATTATTAGTGTGTTATTTATAATGATAAATCCTGCGGCTAAGATTATTATAATACCGACGTTGAAAATAACTCGCATCCAGTATAAATATAATGATGTGCTTCCTGCCGCGTGGCGCCAGTCTGCAGCCTCAGCTGGCCACCCATTTTTTTTGAAGATTCTGTTGAGTCGTGCTATTACAGAATTTGCATTTGCAGAATCTTTCAGTTTAACAACTAAAAAGTTCCAGGAAAGGTTTTCTCCCGGCATTATTTGATTGTCAAAAACAGATTCAGAATCAACTGTTAGAGCTGAAGAATCTTCATCGGATATATCAATGTCTTCCCAAATTGCATCAACATCGGCAGAATCCTCAAAAAGCGAATCGATGTCGAAATCAGCATCCAGAAGATTAGTTTTGTCTTCAGCGATTTCTATGTCCGCATAATCCAAGCCGCTGTTAATATCCATTACGGCACGTACAACATCCGGATCTGCAATGACGAACCGTTCAAAAATATCATTCTTTATGTCGTAATCAACGATTGCTGTTAAGGTTGCTGCACGGATCCGGAAAGAAGTTCCCTCTGCGACTGCAAATTGTAATTTATCGCCTATTTTAAGTTTCATCGAATCAGCCAAAGTTGAGCAAATCATTACACCTTTCTCGCCCGGAAGATATGGAGCGCCTTCGATTATATGAAGAGATGACATAGTATTTAGATATTCTTCTGCATCAACGCCAAAAATAAAGACTGCACGGGAACCGCCTCCCCCACTTTTTGAAAGAGCCCCGGCACCAGTTACTTGGCTTACGCATCCGTCGAACTCTGGTAGTGATTCAACAGTCTTTTTTATTTCTGGATATGGAATAATCTTTTCTATGCGGGTCATGCTGCCTGTTACGGGCGTGTCATCACCAAAAAGACTTACCTGTGTCGTGGTTTTGTAACGAATTATCAAATCGCCTGTAAAACTGGATACATAACAGTTTTGAATTCCTTGTTCGGTGCTGTCAAAAACGGCATTTGCGACACAAAACAAAGTAACTGAAAGAGTTATAAACAAAATAATAGCATAAGAACTCTTACGAGAGATGACGTTTTTAAGGGCAAGCTTAAAAAGCATATTTTATATTCCTACCTTAGTAATTTGGTGAAACAAATGATTCATTATGCGCAGCGTGTCAGCGTGAAAGAAACGGTATCATTACAGGAGGCTTCGAACCTGGTTTTAACCAATGTGACGCATACTTTGCGTTAAGGGCGGCTTTTTGTGCCCCCGGCTGTGTTATGTATTGGAAAAGCCAGTCAGCGGACTCTTGAAATGCATTTGTTTCATTTTTTACAAGAACAATACCCATCGGTTTCCCTGCATAAAGTAGTGCTGTTTTTTTTGCAAGGGCACAAAAAGCCGCTGCCCCAGATGATGCAAGAATACCTTTTTCTTTATTCGGATCATCATTATAGAAGAAAATCAGATTTCCTTCACCATATTTTTCGAAACGTGCCATAATTTCGGATACTATATAAAAATATCCTAAAATCATGTTATCCGTGCCTTTTGAGATTGTCTCTACAGAAAGCTTGGAATAATAGTCTTCGTATGAATCAACATCGAACGGTAAAATAACGGAACCTATTTTCTCAAATGTATTTTCTGTTTGGAGCACTAAAGAACGGGCAGAAATAGGGGAAGCCGGATTCCAAGAAAAAGCGGAACCTTTTGAATGTGAACTGTCAGCAGAAAGAACTTTGTATTCTGTTCTTTCTGCTGCTTCGGAAAGGTATGTATTTATTGGGGAAAAACCACCAGCAATAAGGACTGTATTATTCATCAATTTATTATAACATTCTGTCTGTTGTTTCTCAATATGTTTACCACTATGATATTGTTTGCACGATAATTCAGCCCGTATGAATAAAAATGTTATAACTGATTGATATCAGGCGATTAAGCTTCGGAGACAGCCTGTTTTGCCCACTTGTCGTTGCCGGGGTAGGGACAGTTACTTTCTTTTGGTTTCGCCCGAAGCACAACATAGCATCCGCACCACGAGCAAAGGACGTCTTGCCTGAGGGCGTCACAAGCTGCGCAAATTTTTAGCCGTCTCGTGTATTCTGCCGGGGCTGCCGCCGTTTTTTCGGACAACGACAACTCCGCAGCGATTTGTGCAATATATTCCGGTGTAATTGTTGCAGCCAGCCTTTCACGCTCACAACGCGGACAAGGCTGGCTTGCCTCTTCAGGCATCGCTTTATCAGGCATGGACTGTTACAGAAAGAACANNCCGTGCTTTGTATTCTGCCGGGGTTGCCGCTGTTTCTTTTGGCAACGGCAACTCTGCGGCAATTTGTGCGATACGTTCGGGTGTCATTTGAGCAGACAGTTTTTCTCGCTCACAACGCGGGCAAGGGTGAGTTCCCGTATTGTGAGCTATGCTTTCAGACTCCGTATTATTAGGCATGGACTGTTACAGAAAGAACAGATGCAACAGGAAGATTAACTTCCAATGTGTTTTTGCCTGTAATCTTTACAGTTATGTCTTTTGCAACAACTTCATCTGGCTTATCGAAAGAATTGAACGAATTCATCTTCTCGCCTGCAAGTATCTTTCCTTCTGCTTTTTGAATAGTGGTCGGCAAGTTGTCGAGTGCAATTTCAAGAGTCTTTTCATTCTTCAAATCTGGGTTACATACTGTAATTGTGTAATCCTGTGTACCTTCCACGACAGAGGCAGATACGCTTAAACCTGGAACTCTGTAGTTTTCTATGCCTGTTGAAGATGATGCGAATGTCGTTTCAAGCAGCTTTGCATCCTGATGGGCCTTGTACATATCAAGCACATGCCATGTCGGGGTAAGAACCATCTTGTCGCCTTCTGTAAGAACAGGTGACATAAGTACGTTTACTGCCTGAGCCAGGTTTGCGCCGTGTACGCGGTCACTGTGGTTGTTGAAGATATTTAGCACGATACCCGCAACGAGAGCGTCACGCATTGTGTTCTGCTGGTACAGGAAGCCTGGGTTCGTGTCTGGCTCAACATTGTGCCAGGTTCCCCATTCATCTACAATAAGGCCGATACGTTTCTCCGGGTCATATTTTGTCATGACTTCGTCATGTCGTCTTACAAGCTCGTCCATGCTGAACGCATTTTTAAGCGTGCTGTACCAAGCTTTCTCATCGAATACAGTCGCAGCGCCTTTGTGATCCCAGTCATATTCGAATGTGTAGTTGTGAACGCTCAGTCCGTCCATGAAACGGGCATCTTCGCGCATAAGAACTTCTGTCCAGTTGTAATCGTTCGAATTTGCGCCGCCTGCAATCTTATAGATTTTGTCTTTTCCGTATTGGCGTACATAGGTTTGATATCTGCGGTACTGGTCTGCATAGAATTCAGCGCGCATATTGCCGCCACAGCCCCAGTTCTCATTTCCGACACCGAACATCGGAAGTTTCCATGCGTCTTTGTGACCGTTTTCCGTGCGGAGCTTGGACATGGGAGATTCGCCTTCAAATGTGATGTACTCAACCCATTCTGACATTTCTTGAACGCTTCCGCTGCCTACGTTTCCGCAGATATACGGTTTGCATTCCAGAATTTCGCAAAGTCTCATAAACTCATGCGTACCAAAACTGTTGTCTTCTACAACTCCACCCCAATGCGTGTTTATCATACGTTTACGCTGAGACTGTGGACCGATTCCGTCTTTCCAGTGGTATTCATCGGCGAAACATCCACCTGGCCAACGAAGATTAGGGATACGGATTTTTTTGAATGCTTCTACGACATCTTTCCTGTATCCTTCAATATTCTCTATAGGAGAATCTTTTCCGACCCAAAATCCGCCATAAATACAGCGACCAAGATGTTCCGCGAAATGTCCATAGATATCTCTGCGGATTGTTGACGGTGAATTGCCTGCATTGACTTTAATCGATTCAGACATGAAATACCTCTCTTTAATAGTGTAATTTAGTTGCAAAAGTCTGGCACTGTTTGAAACTCATTTACTCTAGTAAATCATTTCCTTTTGCAATTGGCAATAGATTTTTTTCTGTGGTAGACTATTTCTATGTTTTTGTTGGTTCTCGCTTTTGCCGGAATTTTTACAGTTTTTTTCTCATCTGCGTATTTTTTATATAGAAGCTATTTCGTGCGAGAAAGTTCATTTTTTTCGTATTCGGAGAAAATATCAGGTTTCTGCGAAATTTCACCGGAGGATTTGTCAGGTATTGCCGGATGTGATGTAAGACAGAAAGAGCTCACCATAAAAGGTAGTGGTGGAGTTACGCTTAAAGGAGATTTGTTTGCGAGGTGTGCGGAAAGTTACGACATTTCATGCGTTTGTAACAATGCGGGCGGTTGTACCGAAGCTGCCAAAAGTGGTTTCGCCGAATCCGTTAAAAGCAAAAAGCTTGTAGTGATTGTTCCAGGATATGGTGACAGCGTAAAAACAGTGTATGCACCAGCTGCAGAATATATAAAGCGTGGATTCGATGTTCTTATTGTTTATCCGCGCGGAGTAGGCAAAAGCGGAGGAAAATATTGCGGGCTTTCCTGCGTTGATGCAAAAGATCTTGTTCATTGGCTAAAAGATATTTCAAAACTGTTCGATAAGGCACAGGTTGATGATGAAGCGCAATCCAAAACAGAAATCATTTTGCATGGTTTTTCGTTCGGAGCGTCTGCGGTTATTCAATGTGTTTCATCGCGCGCATTCTACAAGGCAAAATTGAACGAATACGTTTTGAAGGCAATTGCGGACAGTGCGTTTACATCGATGCGTGATGTTTTTTCCGATTATTACAATCATTTTACGCAAAAAAGCCGTTTCCAGCGATTTTTCTTTATGCGGATTTTGAATTATATGTCGCTAGTCAGTTTTTTGGCTGGAAAGAGTTTTTTTTGTAACATTTCCCCTATGAAAATCTTAAAAAGGCGTGAACGTTTATTTGCGAAAAGGGAAAAAAACAAAACCGACAACCCTGATACAGCTTCAAAATCTGTTTTTAAGCGTTCACGGCGAAGTTCGCTCAAAAACACACGATTCTCATTTGTTGCGAAATTCAGGCGGAATCGTGGTACTGCTTGCTGCTCGGAGCAGACTGCTTGCGGCTCCGAAGATATTAAATCTTCTGTAATAATTCAAGGTATCCCTATTCTTTTTGTACACGGAAAAAAGGATACTATTTGTCGATTTGAAATGGCGGAAAAACTGTTTGCCATTTCAGGTGCGGCTGAAAAAGGGAACCGTATTGTTCTTTTTGATGAAGCAGCTCATGGAGGTTCCTTCTATATAAATGCAGGAAAATATATGGAAGCTGTTCTTTCGTTTTAAAAATAAAAAAGACCGCCAAAGGAGGAGAAAAGCGGTCTTTTCTGTGCGTTGCTGCTATGCTGAAAATATAGCGAGATGTGAAAAAAAAGTCAATGCGTTTTTTCGCATTTGTTGACATTTTTCGCATTTCCCTTCTTTTTATTCTCTTTTTGCTACTTTTGATTTCATCTAAGGGAAGTTTTTAGTATAATTTTACAATGAATGATAATTTTTTGCGTATATCTGAAAGTCAACGAATCGCATTGCGCCGCAAGAATTCCTGTGGTAGAATAAATAATTGAGTTAAGTCGAGTTTTGGTATGGCTTAAAATCTAATGGACAAGATGGTGAAAATATGAAAATCGGAATAATCGGTGCGATGGATGTTGAGGTTGAGGAAATCATCAACAATATGACGGAAAAGAAAACAGAAGATGTCGGGCATTTGCATTTTGTGGAAGGATTTATTGGTAAAACGCCTGTTGTTATTGCAAAGAGCGGTGTAGGCAAAGTGAGTGCTGGAATCTGCACGCAGACTCTTATCCTGAAATATAATGTATCGTGTGTGATTAATACTGGTATTGCAGGAGGTATAGCATCCGAGCTTTCTATTATGGACACAGTTATTTCAACCGATGCGATGTATCATGATTTTGATGCTACTGAATTCGGGTACAAACGGAATGAAGTTCCGGGACTTGGAACAATTTCGTTCCCGGCTGATGAAAAGCTTATTGAACTTGCCGAGCGTTCTTATGAAGAGGGTGTGAAGAGTGGCAAACTTCATAGAAAAGTCGTGAAGGGAAGAATTGCTACAGGTGATATTTTTGTGAACAGCAGTATTAAAAAAAGCGCACTGAAAGCAATGTGTGACCCGGCTTGTGTTGAGATGGAAGGTGCGGCAATTGCCCAGGTCTGCTATTTGAATAAAGTTCCATATGTAATTCTTAGGAGCATTTCTGATTTGGCGGAAAATACGACAGAAGTTTATATGGAGAAAGAAGCTGCTTTGGAAAATGCATATATCGTTATGAATATGATAAAACTGATGTAACGATAAAACCGTACTGCAGGTTACCGATTCAAATCCAGTTAAATGGTGTTAGTTTGAGGCGGTAACTTGCGGTAAAGCTGCCTTTATAATATTGAACACTTTGTCTGGAATTTCATTTTGCTGTGTACGGGTAAGACCTGCTGTTTTTACAGGCGGATGAAACGTGATATTCACAGTTCCAGGCATTGGTTTTTTATTTTCTTCATATAAGTGATATGAGCCGTCAATTGTAACAGGAACAATTGGAGATTCTGATCTGAATGCCAATTTGAAACTTCCGGGGTGAAACTCTTTTATTTCGTTGCTACGGCTTCTGTGACCTTCAGGGAAAATAACGAGTGAATATCCTTTTTTTATAGTATCAACGGCTTTATTCATTGCTTCTACGGACTGGTGTGGACTTTTTCGCTTAAGAAAAACGCACTGCATAAGTTTCATCCAGCCGGAAAGCAGCGGAATGCGAAGAATTTCGTATTTGGCGATAAAACCCATTACTCTGCCAGAACTTGATATTATCAAAGGAATATCGAGATAGCCCTGATGGTTGGCTACAAAAACAACGTTACCTTCATTTGGGATATTTTCAATGCCTTTTACGTTGACAACTGTTTTTTTGCTTCCTACAACATCAATTACGTAATTGGCCCAGCCTGGTACATATTTTTTTACTATCGCATCTCGGTCAGAAAGCTTTCCTTGTTTTTCTAAACGAAAGCACTTTCTTTTTATGTTTTGGTGTTTAATCAGGTATATTGCGATTTTTAAAGCTGCACCGGCAAACGTCATGTTCTTTTCCTCTTTATCGGCATTATATCAGTGAATTCGCCATGTCGCAAGGCAAGTCGTATCGAAACTACCTGAATTCTTTGCGGGGTTTAGGGCTTGCGCTATAAGTACGGTGAGACTCTCTAACAATAGTTCGCCGGAATATTGCTTTTCATGCTATGCAGTACAATTTCGAGCGGTATCAGGGTATTAAACCTTCGGTGAGAATGGAAATTATCTGTTGTTTTTTTTGACAATACTAGGTATACTAATTAGTACAAAATTTATAGATAGACT
>DBWK01000054.1 GCA_002308875.1 Treponema sp. UBA1240 | reverse complement strand
CTATTGATATTGGTTTAAAATGAAACGTACTTGTTTTTTTATTCTATTCTTCTTCTTTTTTCTTATACTTCCACTTACAGCTGATCAAGGAAACAATTCTGACAGCATATATTCATATTTACAGGAAGAAGGCCTTGCACCCTATATTATTTTAAACAGAACACAGTCAAAAGAATTTCCCTACAATATCTGCCTTGATTTTCCATCCATTTCACCGTTGGATCCGTCTGTTCTTGTCATAAGTATACCCCAGGATGATGTACCGTTTTTTATTGATAGTATTGTACAGTTTGCAAAGGAATTAAAAAATTTTGCGCGTGAAACGGAAGTTATGATTGTCTTTACTGCAGGCGATACAGCATATCTTCCCCCGTACATATCACTTCCGGCACCTACAGGAACAAAAACGATTCTTGAAAATATAGATACATCACAAAAAATAGCGGCAATCCTACTGCAAAAAGCCCCAGCATCCCAAAAAACAGAAGTTTCACTTATTGCAGGCATTAACAGAAAAACAACTCCACCATGGATGTTGTCAGACTTTTTTAACGCTGCAAGAAAAACCGGCATAAAAAGCGAAATCTACGGTGGTAATGTAACTGCATATCGACTTGGTTTAATCCGTTCAAATATGTCGCTGTATCAGTTTTTTTCGGTGCAAATACCCGCGATTCTGCTTCAGAGCACAACTGCCGATGTATGTAAAGTGCTGCCAGCCTTTTTGGATAATCTGGAACATACAGGCTTCAGAGTTTGGGACAATCATTACGGTCTTTTTATGCTGAAAGACAAAATGTTTTTTGTTTCAGAACCAATATTTCTAACACTTCTGATTTTAATAGCATTCATTATTCTGCTTTTTTTCTGTCTTTTTTCTTTTTTCAGGGAAAAAACAAGAGTACTCCATTTGCCCGATTTGAAAAAAATTTGGTTTCTCATACCGCTGCTACTACTTTTAACATGGATTCTTCTTTTTGCAGGACAAATAATTACAAAAAAACTCTATCCACAGTGGTTTACATATCCCTTGAACGGTACACTATTCAAAATTTCTGTCGCCATAATGCTCATGGCGGCAGCATCAATTCTGCACAAATGGATTCATTTTTCAACAAATGACTATATTTACGCATGGCTTTCAAATATTATTTCGTTTGTAAATCTTTTTTTATTTGCATCACTGGAACTTTCGCTCATAACATTCTTTTCAATCCAGTTCCTGATATACTTTTTTGCTTCATATCTACGGAAAACCCGTTATCTGCTTTTATCGGCACTGCTTTTAACGCTTACATATATTCCGTTCATTATTTCGATACATAACCTTCCGCATGATTTAATTTATTTCCGGTTTATTAATGCATCTGTCTATGAAAACCTGATTATTGCATTTTTCCTCGTTCCAATTGAATTCATGTGGATCAGGATTCTTGTAAGACTACGGCTTATCGGCAACAACGCACGATTTTCTTTTCCATTCATAATAGTAACAGTACTTCTTTTTGCCATAACAGGAATCTTATGTACACGTTTTATTAAACCGACCGAATCAGAAACAAACTTAATCAGTGTAACCGAGTGTACAGACAAAATCAGCTGTACAACCAACCGAAAATCATTTTTGGACAGAAGTCGCATAGAACTTAATATCAGTACGGAACTTCAACCTATAAAAGCTGAAGTTTCCGTAGCATCGGATGCAGACATAACGATTTATGACAGTAATTTCCCGTTCGCAAACAACGACAAGGAAAACAAAACTGATTTTCTGCTCGATGAATTTCCACCAAATCCGCTGCAAATTGTATATACATGCGAAAAAAACTACGAGAGCAGAGTTTTTATTACCGCATATATGAAAGATTCTGACGGTAATATTTTAAAAGAAATTAGGCAATTTCAAATAGCACCCTGACAAAGATGAATTATTTTTTGCACGTTGATTTGGATGCGTTTTTTGCATCGGTTGAACAGCTGGATTTTCCTGAATTAGTAGGCAAGCCGGTTATTATAGGCGGGCTTCCAACCGACAGGCGAAGTGTTGTTTCCACATGCTCGTACGAGGCGCGGAAATACGGCGTTCATTCCGCAATGTCTTCAGTTCAGGCACAAAAACTGTGCCCAAATGGAATTTTCAGACACGGAAGAATGAGCCGATATCACGAAAAATCCAAGGAAGTTATGGAAATTTTTTCGGAGTTTTCGCCTGATATTCAGCAAATTTCCATAGACGAAGCATTCATTGACCTTACAGGAACAGAACGCTTATTCGGTGCACCGCAGGAAACCGCATTAAAAATAAAAGAGGTAGTGAAACAAAAAACAGGTCTCACTGTTTCCGCAGGACTTGCTACTAACAAATACCTTGCTAAAATTGCTTCAGGAATTAACAAACCGGACGGATTCTGTTACATAAAACCTGGTGAAGAAGAAGATTTTATGCTTAATCTTCCGTTAAAAAAAGTATGGGGAATCGGCGAAAAAACGCTGGCAAAACTGCAAAATTCCGGTTTCAGGACAACAAAAGACATTCATGCGGTGAGTCTTGCAACTCTTTCGCAAATTTTCGGGAATGCATGCGGCACTTTTTTGTATAACGCAGTCAGAGGTTTGGAGGGTGAAAAATTTGAAACTGTATCCAAGTCCAAATCTATCAGTTCCGAAAAAACATTTCCATATGATTTGACCGAATATTTTGTTATAGAAACTGAACTTATGCAGCTTTCACAGGATGTGGTATTCAGGGCTGTTTCAGAAGAACTTACAAGTAAAACCATTTTTATCAAAATCCGCTATGAGGATTTTACAACCATATCCGCTCAAAAAACTTTCAGCCGGTATTTTTATACTTCAAAAGACTTTTTTGAAGAAATTATGAGGCTTTTTTCTTCAAAGTGGGATTCAAAAAAAGGAATACGACTGCTTGGGGTAGGTATGCAAAACCTTGAAAAAGCCACAGAAATTCAAGGCGAATTGTTTGAATCCGAAAACAAAAAGCAGCAGCTCTTGGAAAAAGCCGTTATTGAAGTAAACAAAAAAAATCCTGATAATCCTGTCCAAAACGCAAGACTTCTATTTTAGCACAAAATCAGTCAACAAAAAACAAAGCTCTGTTCAAGCCGCGGTCTGAAATAATCTTAAGCGCCAAATCTTTCAAGTTGTCAGCATTTTTAGCACCAAGCGAAACGGCAAAAGCCACGGAACGAACGAATTCAAGCTCATACGGAGAGTTTTTAAGCACATCAACAAGTTCCCGTGCCAAAAGCAATGCATCATCCTTTTTTCCTCGGTAAACTGCCAGCAGAGAAGCAGATTTTAACCCAACCGCATTTATCAACGACGATTCTGATTTTATTTTCATAACATCTTTGCATGTTTTTGCCGCAAGCTTTTCAGCCCGTTTCCTATCAGTCCTTGAAAGTTCCTGTGAACCTGCAGCAAACAGGAACGCTTCCACAGCGTAACCGAGAGATTCCTTCACATACGGAACAGGAATACGGTAAAGTTTATTTGCAGATAAAACATGCTTTGCATATTCAAAAGCACGCTTGGGATTAGCGTCTTTAACAGAAATATATGACAAATAACCGTAGTTCACACAAAGCGTCATATAGTCTTTTACTTCACCACATACGGCAACACTTTCACAAAGCATACGTTCCGCATCCTGTGCCGAAAGCAAACCACGTATAAACCGGCAAAAAGCCATTCCTGAATAAGCTTTACCGATATGCATTTTTGAGTTCAGTTTTTCAGCAAGTTTTTGAACTTCAAGAAAAGCTTTTTCAGCTTTTTCAAGCTGGTTTATTACCAGATAATCCTGTGCTAGTGATGACTGTGCATTCATCAACTCCCAGTTTTCGCCCGCGTTCTTAAACTTTTCGGAAGCATTTTCCAGCTGAACGATAGCATTATACAGCTTGTCAAAAAGCAAAAAGCTGAATGCGTATTTTGCACGGAAAACATTTGCGTCCGTTGAATCACTCATTGAATCGGAATCCGACGGAACAGAATCAAAAAGCTTTTGTCCAAGCTTTATAAAACCGGACGTAATGAGCATAACAGCGCAGTCACCAATAACAGACGCATATCTGCCGCTTTGAGGTATATGCAGAATATTGTTGTAATTCGAAAGAGAGCCCCAGACAACCTTTTCATAATTGTCAGAAGAATAAAGACGATTCAGTGAGTTCAAAATATCCGTATAAAGTTCCGCCTTTGACAGCATTACACCAGTATAAGCTTTTACATTCCGCTTTCTTATCTTATAATTAATGAAAAAGAGAACCATCTGTTCCAAAACGGACAATTTCAACTTAAACTTTGTGTCCGGAACTTTTTTGTCAACAAATTTAACGGCATTTTCAAGTTCTTCTATCGCTTTGTCAAACATACCTTTTTGTATGTAACACTTTGCGACACCCTGCAATGCTTCCGCCTTGCGCAAATCAGACTTTGCTTCTTTTGCGACAATCATAAAGTTTTCTATGGCACTCTCATAATCAGCATTTTTTCTGTATGAGTTTGCAAGGTCAATCCTAATTCCGTGAATGCTGTCACCAAAATCCTCGCCGGCACTTGCAAGCGCTTCTATTGCCGCACTGTAGTTTACTGCGGCCTCTTTCCAAAGTCCCTGACTATCCGCATTTTTTGCGGCAAATATTGCGTATTCATAAATCTTATCGTAAGCTTTTGCTTCAAGTCCGTAATACAAAAGATGTTCTATCCGGGAAGTACGATTCTCAGCATCAATATTCTCCAAATAAGAAAACATCGCAAGATTTAATTCGCGCTTTGTACTTTCCAAAATAGTATCATAAACAACATCGCGGATAGTAAAATTCTTAAAGCTGTATTTTTGGGCCTCTTTGTCCTCACAGATAATGAGATTACCTTCCTCAAGATTCTGCAGAGTTTCCGTAAGAGTTTCTTCCGGCATATCATCCGGTAAAAGCTGTTCCAGAACAGAACGCTCAAAAGTTCTTCCTATTACAGACGCCGTTTTGCATATTATCTTGCCGTCAAAATCCAGATCATTAAGTCTTGAAAGAATAAGGTTGTGGATTGATGACGGCAGCTCAACACTGTCGACATCCTGCGTCAGATGATAAACATTGTTGTTTTGCTTAACCAGAATTCCGTTTTTAATAAGATTGTGAACAATGCTTTCAATAAAGAACGGATTTCCCTCTGAAGCCGTTACGATTTTAATTATGAGGGATGTAGCATCTTCATCAGTTTTTACCAAAGTTTCCGTCAAATCATATGCTTCCGAATCATCAAGCGGCTGCAATTCAATTACAGGAATGGAATTAGAATCGAACAAACGGCTTAATCTGTCGGATTCACGCGAAATCAGAACAAACAACGCATAGGACGGTTCCGAAATTGAAAGCAAATTTGAAAGCATAAGAAATGAAATTGTATCGCACCACTGGAAATCATCAATCACAATTACAAGAGGTTTTTCAGCTGTCGCTTTTTTCATAATGATTGCGCTCAGGATTGTGTACAAGTGTGTCTGCTTAACGGCAGGATCTATGTCTTTCATTGTATCGTCATCAGAATAATCAACACCCATCATCAAAAGAAAAAGGTTTATCCAGTTTTTTTCTTCCGGCACAAGTTCAGCAATCTTTTGCCTGTAAAGTTCAGGAGTGCGTTCGTTTTCAGAGATTCCAAGCAAATCCGAAACAATGCTTCTCCAGCAAAAAAACGGTGTAGATTCTTCATACTGATAGCAGAGGCTTTCAAAAACCAACGGAGGCTGTTTTTGCGAAGCAAGCCCGCTGATAAATTTATTTACCAAAAAGGATTTTCCCATTCCGGCATCGCCGATAACAGGCGCAAAAGACATTTTGCCGGAAGAAGCTTGCGAATACAGCTGCATCAATTTTTCAAGCTGCTCATTCCGCCCGATTAAAACGTTGCTGACATTTTTCTTTGTCTGATTTTTCTTTTTACCAAGATATTTGAAGATTTTCTTTTTTTCAGTAAAACCTTTCAGTGAAATTGATTCCAACGGCTGAACTTCAAAAAATGAACTTACCTTTGAATAAGTCAGTTCTTCCATATAAAAGGAATATTTTTCGGACAGATTGTACATCATCATGCGCGCGGCAAAATTGATAATATTACCTATGAGAGTAAAATCTTTTCGCATCGACGCCCCGAATTCACCTGAATAAACAGTACCGGAAGCAATTCCCACATTAACGGCGGTAAGAGCCTTTATTGATTTTGCTTTCTGTAACAGCTCAGCCGCAAAAAGAACAGCAGTTTTTTCTTTTTCTTCAAGAACCGTAGGAACACCGAATAATATCGGAAAACACAAACCCTTGTCCGAAAGGTCGGGTTTATTACAAAAACCATCGTATTTATTTGCCACATCCTGCAGCATCATATAAACATAATTAAAATCATCAAAACCATCTTTAATGGTTTCATCATTTCCCGTTTTTGTAAAATCACCGTCAAAACGAACCATTACACAGGTTGCATCTCTGTAGTCTCCGTTAAAACCTTCGTAAGCATTTTTAACTTGCTCCAAAATCAGTGGGTTAATAAAAGCATGAATACGGTTATAATACTTGGGATTATCGTACAATGACTCAACAAAAATATAATCAGGGCGTTCCACCGAATCCACAAAACCCTCAGGAACAGAAATAAGCTTGAATACCGATTCTTTTTTTTCAAACCAGTCGCTCATACCGCACAATTCTATGCATTCCGCCGCATTCGCACTAACAATAAATTCCTGCGACGAACAAAACTTTTCACAGGCAACGGCTTGTTTTACGGTAGAACCGGTCAAAACAGGCGTAATGTAATGATTTTCGTCACCAAGCATCAGCTGAGTGATTTTTCCATAACTCATTCCGATTTTTGGCTGTAATGCAAAACCGTTTGCACGTTCCAAAATTGAATTGTAATTTGTGCTCAGCTCAAAGATTCTCGCCATCGCCGCCATGCTTCGGCGCCAGTTTTGTTCTTTTGTTTCATTTTCCGGCTGATCAAAACAAATAAGAATGGAATCTCCCGCAAACTGAAATACAGAACCGTTGAATTCCCTTACTGTTTCAATTATAACCGAATAATAGGACGAAAAAATATCCGAAAGTTCAGCTACGTCTTTTTTACTGTTTACATAAGTTGAAACTATGTGCGTAAAACCTACAATATCCAGATAAGCAACAGAACCATAGAAATTTTCTATCTTGTTTTCAAATACACAACACTCAGGATTACCTATCTGAACAACAATTCGATAAGGCAGATATCTGGCAATAAGAGAAATTTCCTGCGTTGACACATCCTGATCTTCACGCAGCAAACATTTTCCACATTCTTTCGCCATAAAAAACAAACCTCAAATACAAAAAATAGTCAGTCTTGCCTACTCCAAAGGAGCAAAATAACCGGATTCGGCTCTTCCGGATCTGTTCAACAGATATGTTTCAACTTCAATCGGCAGAAAATCCCTTCCAAAATTTGTCGAAAGAGAGGATACATATTTAAGCTGATACGAACCTACGGGAACATCCGTCAAATCCTTAACAACATCTTTAAGACCATCCGGTCTGAAAACATAATATTCAGCCCCGCCAGTCTTTTTAGTAAGAAAATCAATTTCATCCGACAAAGCTTTCTGTGACAAATTTACAGAAGCAAAAGAAACACCGTTATTATTCATATATGCAACCAAATCCGAAAGACCGTAACTGTCAAAGGTTGTTGAATTATCGGCTCCGGCTGTTATATAAACAACGGCTCGCTTTTTATCACCGGAAACAAGTTTGTTTACAGCAAGTCTTACAGCCAAATCAACGGACACATTCTGTGAAGACGGTGCCTTTAATGAAGAATTGACAAAATTAACAAGCTGAATTGGGTTGACGGACTGTTCCAAAACAGGAACATCTCCTGCAGAAATTATATGCAGAGTTCCTTTTCCCGCCATCGAAGAAGCAATGTCACGAACCGCGGATTGCAACGATTCTCCGTAATCACGCAATGAAACGGAACGGTCAATTATAATCGAAATATCGCACGAATCAGCCGTAGAAGATATGCTTGTCAGCCTCTGGTTTGATACAGTACGTTTTCCTTCAGTAATAAGGAAGTTGTTTGCTTCAAGACCGAGCACAGGCTGGTTTTCTCTTGTTGAAACCCTTACCTCAACGGTAACTTCGGGGAATTTATCCGCATCAATCCGTTCTATCTGAACAAAGAAGCCGCCCACCAGTTCAGACATCTTTGACATAATAAACACTTCGTTGGACTTAAAATCCGTCACAAGTAAATTTCCGTTTGAGTCAGGCACAGCGCAGGTCAGTTTTGACGGAGCGTTGCCGGTGTTTGCCGCTTCCAGGATTGAACCGGAAGATGTATTAACCACGTAAATTCTGTTGGAATCGGTTACAAGCAAAGAATCTTTCCAATGCTTCATTGATTCGGGATACACAAAGGTATTTTCGGGAACAAGAATATCAAGATAGTTTCCGGCGGTGTCAAACATATATATACCACCGTTTACGGCATCCGCCACATAAACTGTTTCATTGACAACTGCAATACCGGAAGGAGCTTTAAATCCCTTAAAGAATGGAGAAGTCTCGCCGAAAGTAAACAGCGGTTCACCTTCCGAAGAAAACACAACAACCCTTGCGTTTCCAAAATCCGTTACATAAATGTTTCCCGAAGCATCCGTATCCATGTACTGGGGTCCCAGCAATTCTCCGTTTCCCCTGCCTTTTTTTCCAAAAGATTTTATGAATTTGCCCTCGGAAGTCAACTGCGAAATTCTGTCTCCGGCGTATTCCGTTACAAGAAGATTCCCGTCAGACTGGCGGATTATATCCATCGGTCTG
Organism: Treponema sp. UBA1240; assembly: GCA_002308875.1. Classification (GTDB taxonomy): domain Bacteria; phylum Spirochaetota; class Spirochaetia; order Treponematales; family Treponemataceae; genus UBA1240. Next base: position 12,211 of record DBWK01000054.1, on the reverse strand, counting down.
TCAAAGCCCGCAATTGAACCGCGAACACGTTCTTTCAAAAGCCCGTTTGCGGAAAAATGCAGCATTTCGTTCGAGCCGTATGCAATAACCCAACAGCTGCCGTCTTTTTCGGGCAGGGCGGAAATCGGCTGGCTGTAATAAAAGTTTGAACCGTCTTTTCCGGGAAAAGAACCGGATTCAACAAAACGTATACCGGCTTCAAAATCACGTCCGACTGTACGCCGCTCAAGCACAGTGTCGATCCTGTTCTGCATGAGAAGACTGTCGCCCTCAAAGCCTTTTTCAAGCGATTCTTTCCAGTAGTTTATGGCAGCGCCTTCAATTCCTGACTGAAAATATGCATTACCGAGCCATTCAAGGATTTTGCTTTCGTTCGGCAGATATGAAAGAGCTTTTTCAAAAAGCAGGATAGAGTCATTGTAAGAACCGCGGTAAAAAGACTGCACACCAAGCCGGAACTGCTCCGCGGCAAAGCCTCTGTCCGCAGCCGTCGGTTCAGCTGAAAAAACGGAACAAATTAATATGAGAAAAAAAACAGCAGCGGAAAATATCGTTTTTATATTACGCATTAATCCTTTCCTCCGGCAGCTGCCCTTGTTCCCGCCGCATTCCGGTTGTCGCTCATCTGTTCATAAATAACTCTGTAATGATTTGCAATTTCATCATTAGAAGGATTTTTCTTTTTTGCTTTCTTAATATACTGTTTGGCTTCCTTAAGAAGACCAAGCTTGTAATAAATCCAAGCCATCGAATCCAAATAGGCTGGATATTCGGGAATTATATCAAGCGCTTTTTTGCACATTGAAAGAGCCCGTGTCAAATCTTTTCCACCGGAAGCAAGAACATAGCCAAATCCGTTAAGAGCCGTAGGATTTTCGGGATCAATCTGAAGAGCCTTTTCATACCATTCGGCGGCTTCATTATTCTTATCCTGTATCCAGGCGGAATATCCAAGTGCAGAAAGAACATTTACCGTCTGGCAACCGTTTTCAAGCAGTTTCTGAAGTTCAAAATCTGCAAGGCTTACACGTCCCGTCTGGGAATAAATAACGGCAAGAACAAGCCTGCACTGATTGACACGCTGTTCGTTCATACTGTTTGTTACAAAATGTTCCAGATATGACATTGCTTCGTCCGGCTGATTCAGACGTACATAACAAAAACCTATGTAATATGCAAGTTCAAGAGAAAGCGCAGAAGCTTCCTGCGGCAGAATTGATTTAAAAAACTGAAGAGCGTCTGAATACTTTTTTTGGGAATAAAGATTAATTCCTTCATCCAATAATTTTGTCATAATCCCCTCCGACTGAATAATAAAATAACAGTATAAGATATCATATCATATTTTCAGATTTATATCATTAAAATTCTTAAAATCTGCACATTTTGGCTGCACAAAAACGAGCGACACGGACACAAAACCCTCTTTTACAGCTGTATAATCCGATTTTACATTACCGTCGTCAGTTGCCTTACCGCCGTAAAAAAAGCTGTAAAGGTTTCCGTCAGGTCCCCTGAAAAGTTCCACCTTATCACCATAGTTCAGTTCCGCCGTATCCGTAAATCTTACACCCTTGTACCTGTCAAACGAAGCGGCATTTATGTTCAAAAAGTATCTCCTGCCGCTTAACGATTTAAGCTCCGTAAGGTTCTTGCGTATAAAATCAGCCAGAGGCGCATAATTCCAAACACCATCTTTTTCAACAAGGCTTACCGCCATTGAAGGAAAGCCCATAACAGCAGCCTGTCTTGCGGCGGCGGCCGTTCCTGAATAAATCAAATCCGTACCAAGATTTCCGCCCATGTTGATTCCTGAAATAATCACATCAGGAGGATTCTCTGACATAACGGCATAAATTCCGTTTAATATACAGTCTGCAGGAAGCCCTGAACATGTATATGCTCTTTCATCCACTTTTTTTATACACAGCGGTTCAAACAAGGTAACGGCATTTGACACGGCGGAACGATTTCTGTCGGGCGCAACCAGCCACACTTCGTGCTCCGCCGACAGTGTTTCCGCAAGAATTCTTATACCGTCACATGCTAATCCATCATCATTCGTCAATAAAATCCGCATAACAAACTCACATCAAACGGGTCAGACCGTCCGCTGTCTCAACCTCATACATTGAAGGATGAAAGCCGAATATCTTTTCATATTCAAGCAGCTTGTTCTTATAATTCTCTATTTCAGACTCATTAATCACAGTATAGGTACAGCGTCCGAATCCCTTGCCCGTAATTCTGGAACAGGCTGTTGCAGGTCTTCCGGTCAAAAAATCATTTTCCTGTACACGCTTTACAATCCAGTCTATTTCAGGACACGAAATTGAAAACAAATCACGCAGCAACTCATGTGACTTGTTCACGGAACGTGCAAAACCTGCAAAATTGCCGTTTTTCAAAGCGTCATGCGCATCTATCACAAGCTGTTGTTCTTTTATAATGCAGAGAAGACGGCGGCGGTAATCCTCGTTTTTTACGGCGGAAAGAATTTCGTTTATTTCAGTGTCCGAATCATCGTACATAATTACGCCGTTTCTGCTTATTTTTAAATCACCCAATAAACAGGCATAATCAGGGGTCCATAGAGTTTCCTCATTCCAAACACTTATTCTGGGAACCTGCGCGTCAGTAAGAATTATTTTTGTATTAGGAAAATCAAACGGCAGATAATCAATTTCAGAATTATTGTGATTTATGAACAGACATGTGTTTTTTTTGCTGAAAACAGCCGTGTATATGTCTGAAAAATACGTAATCGTGTTGAGAAAAGTACGGTTTCCTTTATCTATAAGGTTGATAAGCTGTCTATCCGTCAATGAGGGTGCGAACAAGGCTCTGAAAGCACCTGCGGCAGCTGCCTGAATGGCAGTGGTTATACCGAATCCTGCGTTCGGCAGAATATCGGAATAAACGGTAATATCCATTCCTGAACAAGCTTTTTTATCGTTTAAAAAAGCGGAAAGCACTGATTTTATGACATTAGCCCAGCGGTCCTCTTTTCGGAAACGCAAATTTTGAATAGAAGCTTTTTTACGTTCGTTAAGCTGCGGAAAATAAAAATTAATTACAGCGTCATTTCTTTGCGATACGGATAAGTAAACAGGCAGATTTACGCCTGTTGAAATCGTTTTATCCTTAAAATACCAGGCATGTTCACCCAAAAGATGGATTCGTGCCGGTGCCGAAAAAAGTACATCGGGTTGAGATTCATATTCAGATTTATGGGCTTCAAGCGCCTTTTCCATCAGTTTTTTAACTTACCTTTCAATTGAATTTTGTTGATTATTACCAGCAGAATTTATTATAATAATAATCTAATGAAGCGAAATTTACAAGTTTTTTATATCCTTTTTTCCGCACTTGTAATGGTTCTGGCAATTCCAAACGAGCTTTACAACTTTGGTTCTCCGATTCTCGGACTCTTTGCTCTTGTTCCGTTTTATGCGGCTTTGTCACAGACAAAAACCTTTAAAGGAAGTGCACTGCTGACGGCGCTTCATTTTTCAATCGTAACATTGCTTTCAAATTTCTGGCTGGGCTATTTCAGAGATTTTGCCATATTTACAATAGGCGGACCTGTTTTAGTCTACATAGGAATGGGAATCTGCTTCGGCTGTTTTTTTCACGGCTTATTTATTTTCAGCCGCAACTCAGGTTATGCTGTAGTTCTGCGCATTTTTTTATTTGCAAGTCTTTGGACACTGTGGGAATGGAGCAAATCAATCGGTTTTCTCGCATTTCCATGGGGTACACTCATCATGACAAGCTACCGCTGGAAACTTTTAACACAGATTGTTGACATTACAGGCACATGGGGCATTTCGTTTTTGTTCGCACTTTTTGCAGCCCTTACAGGTGAAGGACTTATGCTCCTGCGCTCATACACCGCAATAACAAAAACACAACTTTTAAACTACAGAAACTGTGCGGTTATGACCCTTATTCTTTTTTGCCTCTGTCATTTTTACGGGCTTTATCAATACGGCAAAAAACGTGTTCCAATAAAAGAAGCCGATGTTGTGCTTGTTCAGCAGAATGCGGATCCCTGGAGCAGTGGTTCGGATTTGAACAATATACGGCTCTCGGAAAAACTTACAGAAAACGCCATAAAAACCGTAAAAGACAGACCCGACCTTGTGTGCTGGAGCGAAGCTGTATTGAACTACGCCCTGCCCGACAGTCTTTTTTACTATGCGATAAAACCTGAAGAAAATCCGCTGCTTCAGTTTATAGACAAAACGAATATTCCGTTTGTAATCGGGGCACCGGTAACAGTAGACAAAGAAAAGGGACAGTTTTCCAATTCCGCGGTTTATTTTGACCGCAACGGCCGAATGCAGGATTATTACTCCAAAATTCAGCTGGTTCCGTTTGCCGAATATATACCGCTTTCAGAATATGAGTGGGTACAGAATCTGATGGAAACACTCGTCGGTTTTTCGGACGGATGGTTTCCGGGAACTTCGTATACCGTATTCAAACTGCCGCTTAAATATAACAAATCACTTGTTTTTTCCACACCGGTCTGCTTTGAAGACGCTTTTCCGGCTGTGTGCCGAAAACTTTTCAAAAACGGCAGTGAAGTATTTTTCAACATAACTAACGATTCCTGGTCAAAAACAAATTCCGCCGAATACCAGCACTTTGTAATAGCCTCATTCCGGGCGCAGGAATTCAGAACAACTCTGGTACGGGCAACAAATTCGGGCTATACGGTTGTAACAGATCCCGCAGGAAAAATCGTAGCGGATTTACCCCTTTTCTGTGAGAAAGGAGAATGCTTAAAAGTTCCAGTGTTTGAACGGTATACAACGTTTTACTGCATTGCAGGCGACTGGCTGCCTGTACTGCTGCTGATTGCGGTATTTGCATTTTGGCTGAGAACTTCCGTTAAGGTTAAAAAACAATGATAGAAAAAGAAAAACAGACAAATAATTCAAAATCAATTATTGTCGCAGCAGGCGCAGTAACAATCTGTATCTTCGGATTTTTACGTATACCGGTATCCGGTTTGCTGCAACCACTGGTTCTGCAGAATATGGCTGTTATCATTGTTGCTGGCATACTGGGAAGCGCACAGGCAGGTGGCGCATGCGGCTTATTCTTTACGGCGGGCGTTCTCGGATTGCCTGTTTTTGCAGTTGCGCAGGGTGGCTTTTCATGCATAAAAGGGCTTAACGGCGGTTTTTTTATAGGCTATTTTATAGCAGCTTTGGTAACCGGTTTTATGCTCAAAAACCCGTCCCAAACGGAAAAAACACCCTTAAAAAAGGTATTTACAGCCTGCCTTGCAGGTTATGCGGTAATCTACATTCCGGGCATTATTCATCTTACGGACTTGGGTCTATTTAATTCGGAACAGCTTCTACCAATGCTCGCAGCCGACGCGGTAAAACTTGCCGTAACAATTCCGGCCGTTTACTACCTGCGACCTAAAGCAGCACGTTTTATGCAGCTTGACTAACCGCCTACAAAAGCGGCGCAAATATCTTGAACACAGCCCTTACAAGGCGTTTTGGAACCTTTGTCTTTTTTACGCTTTCCCGTGTGATTTCCTCACAAACTTCAAGTGTTTTTACAAAATCCGCTTTTATGTTTTTAATGCAGTCTGTTCCGTACATCCATACACCACATTCATAATGATGGTACAGACTTCTGAAATCCAAATTGATTGTTCCAACCGTGGCTATACGGTCATCAGTTACAAAATTCTTTGAATGCATAAATCCCGGAGTATACTGATAAATACGCACACCGGCGGCAAGCAGTTCACCGTAATATGAGCATGTTAGTTCGTGAACAAGCCATTTGTCGGGAATTGCAGGCGTTATTATCCTTACGTCCACCTTCCGTTTTGCGGCAAGTTCAAGAGCAGTAACAAGTTCGTTGTCTATTATCAGATAGGGAGTCGTTATGTACAAATAGTCCGTTGCCTGATTTATCACATTCAAATACACAAGCTCGCCGACATGCTCCGTATCCATAGGTGTGTCACTGTAAGGCTGAACAAAACCCTTTCCGTTTGCATTATAATTTTCCGCGGGCAAATAACCGGCATAATCATTTTCCATACCGCGGTAAAGCCCCCAAAGTTCCAAAAACATAAGCGAAAACGAAAAAGCCGCTTCTCCTTTCAGCATAATGCCGCCGTCTTTCCAGTGACCAAACCGTTCTCTGCGGTTCACATATTCATCCGCAAGGTTTATTCCGCCGGTAAAAGCGGTCTTTCCATCAATTACGGTAATTTTGCGGTGGTCTCTGTTGTGGAGGATTGTTTTGAGTGTGGCACGGTACGGATTAAAAGCAACACAGTGAATACCGCTTTGCTCCAAAAGCTTGTTGTACCTGTAAGGCAAGGTACCAACACTGCCAACATCATCGTACATAAAACGCACATCAAGCCCTTCAGCCACTTTGTGAATCAAAATATCAAGAACCGTATTCCACACAAAGCCGGGAGCAACTACAAAATATTCCATAAAAATGTAATGCTTTGCGGCTGCAAGTTCCTTTACCAGCGCTTCAAACATCTCCTCTCCCAAAGAAAAATACGTTACGTCAGTATTAGTACAGAGAGGCATATCTGTTACAGTATTTATATATGATACCTGCGAAGCGGCAAAAGGATCCTGTTTCCTAAGCGTTTGGAGATGAGGGTTAGCGCCGTCATAAAGTTTTTTAAATTCTTCTTTTTCTTTCTGCAGGATTTCTTCATCTTTTTTCTTTAATTTGGAAGAACCAAATTTCATATATAGCAAAACGCCAAAAACAGGCATAAGGGTTATAAGAAGAATCCAGGGAAGTTTTACAACTGGATTTGTCTGTTTGTTTATTATTACAACAACAATTACAAGACTGAAAAACCAAAATCCACCGGCAACAAACGCATAGTTGCGGCTAAGAGTAAATACAAATGCAAGAATAATTAGAATTTGGACAATTATAAGAATACTGACAATAAACAGACGACTTGTAAGAAATTTTACAATCTTTCTGACCATCAGATTCTCTCCTTTTTTTAACTTTCATAAAAAGGCGGCTGTTATATTTTGCGGGAGAACAGTCCGCCTAAAAATAAAGCTGCACAGCCGGATCTCAGGATGCCGCGCATCCTGTAAAATCCGACATAAGCAGCTGTATTAAAATGCCGTTGGCAAGTTTAATTATTTTACAAATTCCTGCTTGAGGAAGTCCAAATCAAGCTGTGGATACAGAACAAAACGTGAAAGCAGTGAGCTTACGGCTTTCTGAGCCTTTTCCTTAGCAGCAGGATCCAAAACTACCTTTCCTTTTGAAGGAGTACCTTTGTCTGTTACACCGGGTTTTGAGCCTTTAAGGACAGTAATGATAATATCTGCAATTTCTTTCATTTCGGCTTTGCCCATGCCGAGTGTTGTTACGGCAGGAGTACCGATACGGATACCGCTTGTCCACCATGGTCCCTGAGGATCAAAAGGAAGTGTATTACGGTTAAGTGTAACACCACATTCAAACAGTGCGTTTTCTGCCTGGCGGCCTGTAAGACCGAACGGTGTTACATCAACCAGCATAAGGTGGTTGTCTGTACCGCCTGTCTGAATTTTTGCACCCATCTTGATAAGTTCAGCAGCAAGTGCCTGTGCGTTGTCGCGTACATTCTGAGCGTATTTCTGATATTCGGGAGTGCGGGCTTCCTTGAGTGCAACAGCCTTACCAGCCATTACGTGTGCAAGAGGACCACCGAGAACAAGAGGACATCCCTTGTTTACGTAATCGGCAAATTCTTTTTTGCACAGAATGATAGCACCGCGCGGTCCGCGGAATGTTTTGTGTGTTGTTGTTGTAACAATGTCCGCCCAAAGAACAGGATTCTCTTCGTCCTTGAATACTTTTCCGGCAACAAGTCCTGCAAAGTGCGCCATATCTACCATGAGAACGGCACCGCATTTGTCTGCAATCTGGCGGAAACGCTTAAAATTGATTGCTCTCGGATAAGCGCTGTAACCTGTAAGAAGAATAAGAGGCTTTACTTCCATAGCCTGTTTTTCGATTGCATCATAGTCAAGAAGACCAGTTTCTTTGTCAACTGTGTATGGATGAGCCTCAAACATACGTGCTGAAACATTTTGGCGGTAACCGTGTGTAAGGTGTCCGCCTGAATAGTAATCAAGTCCCATGAGTTTCTGGTTGCCGAGTTTGGCACGCAAATCTTCCCACTGTTCGTCAGTAAGGTGAGAAAGGTTTGTTTCACCGATTTTTTCGAGAATCGGGGTTTCTACCTTTGCTGAAAGAATTGCCCAGTAGGCAACGAGGTTTGCGTCCGCGCCGGAATGGGGCTGAACGTATGCGTGTTCTGCGCCGAAGAGTGCTTTTGCTTCTTCAACTGCAACGGTTTCAATGTCGTCAATATTGTCGCATCCGCCGTAATAACGGTGTGCGGGAAATCCTTCCGCGTATTTGTCAGTCAGGAGGTTTCCCATTGCAGCCTGTACATTAAGCGAGCAATAGTTTTCACTGGCAATAAGTTTAAGGTGGGTTCTCTGTGACTGCAATTCCTTAACAATGGAAGCCGCAATTTCGGGTCCTACCTGTGCTACTTCCTGCAACTGAGCAATGTAACTGACGAAAGCTGGATCTGCTTTTGTCCCGACTTTTTCCAAATACTTTTGTAATGGTGTAGACATATAACCACTCCGTTAAAATAAATTTGCAAGCCCAGACGTTCGGCATTGCTTAGTCTTCCCGATGGTTGATTCCATCAAAACGCCAGAATTGTTTTTATATTACTATTTTGAATTAAAAAATTCAATTACAAACTACACGGCTTTGCGATGCAATCATTTGTAAACTTGATCATATTTTTTTGTGAGCGGGTCCCAGCGACGAAAAAACGGCAAGAGAACTTCCCACAGGGCTCCCTTCTTGCCGTTTTTTCTGCGTCCCGCTCCCTGAAGTACTATCGGGCAGATTTACAGTTTTCATCCTCACAAATTGTACATATTCTAATAACTTTGACTACAATCCGCCGATAAAAGGGCTGTCTTTGAATAATTCATCAAAATAGGCTTGTATTTGACTGTCAGTTTGATTGTTAAGCAAATAATCAAAGTCTTTTTCTGGGATTTTTCGCCAGCTGTATGCAAATGAATATATATAGGTTTCGTTTAAATTGTTTTTGAAGAATAAAATTGTATCTAATACCTTCTCTTTATAGAAAGTACATAAGTAAAAATAGGTTTTCTGTAAATCTGCATCATCTATGTTATCAGGGTATATTGTTTTTAATATACCTGTATCTCTATATTCAGAACTCAATGCCCAAGGCATATAAGCTTTCAGCAAAAAATCCCATCTACAGTCACCATATTTAAGTAAATAGTAATAACTTCTGTAAATCATTCCAGGATAACTCTCGAAGTGAATGCTTGGATAACCATCAGGAACTATATTTGAATATAATTCTCTGTTTTTCCATATAAACTTAAGCTTCCCTTCTTTATATGCAGCAGTTTGACTTATGAAATCATTTGGTGCTCCATAAGTAATTGGTGTATAAATCGAATCAGGAGAATCAAGATTTTTTAGAATCGTTTTTTCTTCTTCTGTAAAAACTTCATCAAAATAAGCAAAACAACCATATAGAGTTGTTGGGGTATTGGTTTGTGAGAACACAGGGATCATGATTAACATCAAGATGATTATTGAAATTATTTTTTTCATCACAATACCAACCTCTGCTTTTATACGTGTTTTACAGCTTGATTATTTCATCAAGACCGCTAAGGTAATCGCCGGTAAAATCTTCAAGTGTGCCGTTGTCGCAGGCTGATGCCAGCATTGGGTCAACGGGGATTTTTCCGATAATCTTGAGGTTCTTTCTTGCTGCGACTTCTTCCAAATGGCTTTCGCCGAAGAGTTTTATTTCTTTGTTGCAGTCGGGGCAGCGGATATAGCTCATATTTTCAACGAGTCCAAGGATGGGGATGTTCATCATGCCTGCCATATTAACGGCTTTTTCAACAATAACGGCAACGAGTTCCTGCGGAGAAGCAACTACAATAATGCCGTCTACCGGCAGTGACTGGAAAACGGTCAGCGGAACATCGCCTGTTCCGGGTGGCATATCCACAAACATAAAGTCCACATTCTGCCATATAACGTCGGTCCAGAACTGTTTTACCGTGCCGGCAATAATCGGTCCTCGCCAAACAACGGGGTCGGTTTCGTTTTCGGTCAAAAGGTTGAGCGACATAATCTGAATACCGGTTTTTGTTTTGGCGGGAATAATTCCCTGCTCACTACCGGAAACTTTTTGGTGAACGCCGAACACTTTAGGAATTGAAGGTCCTGTAATATCCGCATCAAGAACTGCCGCGGAATAACCGGAACGTACTGCTTTTATTGCACATAAGGATGTTACCAGAGATTTTCCTACTCCACCCTTTCCGCTTACAATACCAATTACTTTTTTTACGCTGGAGAGAGGATTAGGCGCGGCAAGAAAAGACTGCTGTCTTTCACCGCAGTTTTCGGAACAACTTTCACAGTTATGATTACATGATTCGCTCATTAAGAACCTCTTTGTTTTTATGTTTTAAACCATAGTAGCAAACTTAAACAATCCTAACAAGTCTCCATAAACATCCTCGAATTCTTTACAAACTCCCCGTCAAACTTTTCCAATTTTTTTTCTTCAAAGCGTACAAAAACAACTTTTTAAAACTATATAAATAGCAGGAGGCTGTTTTATGTATACACCAAAACCATTTGAAAAACTGACTTTCACCGATGATTTCATGTTCGGGAAAGTCATGAAGGATGAAAAAATCTGTAAGGGCGTGGTAGAACGTCTTCTGCACATCAAAATTGATCATCTTGAACTGATTACTTTGCAGAAGGATATCTCTCCGTATTATGAAACACGCGGGGTACGTTACGATGTCTACGTCAAAGATTCCGACAAAGTTTACGAAATCGAAATGCAGAACCAAAGGTACACCGAAATTGAAAAGCGCACTCGCTACTATCAGTCTATGCTTGATGTTGATATGCTCGCAAAGGGTGCGAATATAAAAGAGCTCAAGGAAAGCTTTATAATCTTTATCTGCAAGACAGACCCTTTTAAATTAGGTGAGCCTTGTTACGAGACAAAGACCGTTTTTAAAAACCATCCCGAAAAAATATTCGATGACAAAACCAGAAGGATATTTTATAATGCAAGTGCATACGAAAAGGAAAATGATCCGGAGCTTTATGCATTTCTTCACTTTGTAAGCACGAATATTCCGGAAGATGATTTTACCGGTAAAATATTTTCACTGGTAGAAAAGAACAAGCAGGATGAAAAGTTCAGGAGCGAGTATATGAGATGTAATCTTCATGATTATGACATAATGGAAGAAGGCAAAGAACAGGGAATTGCCATCGGTGAAAAACGCGGTGAAGAACGTGCCAAGCTTGAAGCAGCACGAAATATGCTTATAAAGAATAAACTCACTTTAGAAGAAATAGCAGATTATATAGATCTTCCCCTTGAAACGGTACAGCAACTTGCAGAGGAACTAAAAAATCCAGTTGAATAAAGAGGTTTGCTTATGTTAAAAAAAATACTTATTTGTCTGTTTTTCTCTTGTTGTTTTTCGATATTTGCCCAGCAGGAGTTTTTAGGATGCATCCGAAATGGTGAATATGCATATTTTTTGGATTACAGATATGAAACTCCTTATGCACATGGTTATCTTGTTGCTCATCCTGATGAAAATACATCCTATATTTTTTGTAATACAGTAGACCTTAATACTGAAAAAAGATGGTCATTCTATTTTGTGACTGCGCTGGATGAAAATGGAATGTATATAAACAATTTAGGCGGACTTAAAAATGTTGAAGAAGATAAAAAAGATATGGTTATGCAGGTTGCTGTTGATTTTCTGAATTATGCAACAATGAGAAAAAATTCTTCAGATTTAATTACAGAAAATTGTATATTAGAAGATCCTTGGTCAGATAATTTTAGTCAATGGTATTATTTTTCAACAGCAGTACCTTTTTTGGGATTTACAAGAATAACAAACAAAAAAGATGCTGAAAACTCATTGATAAAAGCTTATTGTTTTGGCTGTCTCAATTCGCTTGAAAAAGAAGCGATTAGTGCTTTTTATGACAAAGAAATCATACTTTCTAAAGAAACCGAGCATGATTTTGACTACGTATTGCCAAAAGC
>DBWK01000041.1 GCA_002308875.1 Treponema sp. UBA1240 | reverse complement strand
CCGAGAGTTTCATACAATATTCTGTACTTTCCGGTTTCGTCATCAAGAACTTCGCTAAAATCCATCAATACCTGTGATTCAAACCCCTGCAAACTCAGGAACAAGCCGTTGTCCAAAATTTCAGTGGAACGGCGGATGAACCACAAACCGCTGCGCTGTTCGTGGAAAATACAGTATGCGTTTTGTTTGTTAGAGAGCCCAAGTGCGTTTCCTAACTGCACAGTTTCGAGCCGGACAGAGTCCTCACCGGTTTTTACCGCATACCGGCAGGATTCCTTAATCCAACCGCATGCCTGCTGATAAACATTGTTATAGAAAACTATTACCTTTTCATTACCGAATGAGTTTGAATAAGCAAAAACGTTTTCATTTACGGAGCCGTTGTTCCATACATCATAAAAATAAAAGTTGTTTACTTCCGCAAAAAGGTAACGTTTTTTCATCAGCGGGAAGATTTCCCTGTTATGTCTTTCTATCAAATCCTGATCCGGAGTTTCCTTCCAGTATGCTTTCTGGTACTCCATACCGTATTTTTCGGTAAAACCTTCTATCTGTCCGTGACCGAACATCGGCAGTCCCGGCATCGTTACCATCAGCGTACAAACGCCAAAATACTTGTCACCTTTACCAAACTGAGCAACGGCAGTTTCTTCGTCAGGGTTGTTCATAAAGTTTACAAATCGGCGCAGAACCTGCGGATCAAATTCCAATGTATTTTTAACAGTCTGCCGGTATTTGTAGTTTTCTTCCTTTTTAAGCATATTCATGAACGCACTGTTGTATACGCGGTGCATACCGAGAGTACGTACAAAATAGCCTTCCATCATCCAAAAAGCTTCCGCCAAAAGCAGTGTATCAGGTATTTCCTTTGCACAGCGGTCAACAACTTCGCGCCAGAACTCGTTAGGGATGCGGTTTTCAAATTCATCACGACTCAATGCGGATTCGGAACGGGTCGCAATATCACCGCCAACACCTGGTTCAGGATACCACAGACGTTTTATGTGCTTTTTTGCAAGAACCATAGCCGCATCAAAGCGGATAATCGGGAAGTTTCTTGCAACATGCAGAATCTTTTGTATAACTTCTTCCCTCGCAATCGGATTCAAAAAATCAATCTGAGCGGTATCATTCCACGGCATACCTGTGCCGTCGTTTCCATGATAGATGTATCTTGTGTCACCGGTATAATTGTCTACTCGTTTGAAAACAACAGCACAGTCGCTTTTCTGGTAGTAATGGTCTTCCAAATATATACCTACACGACCATCCTGCGAAAGATTTTCGCCTGTAAAGCTGTACTGCGGGAATGGACAATCACGCCGCTGAATGAACAAATCAGGTTTTTCTACCACCCATTTTGCATCCATACCGGTATGGTTTGGAACCATATCCGAAGCAAGTCTTATACCGCGCTGCCAGCATCGCAAACGCAGATTTGAAAGCGCATCCCAGCCACCGAGATTCTGTGCAATATCGTAATCATACAAACTGTAAGCACTCGCGGCAGCTTCAGGATTTCCGTTTATCTGCTTTATACGCTGGCTGGCGTGCGAGCGTTCCCACAGACCTATGAGCCACAAACCGGTAAAACCGCGCGAAGCAATAATATCAAGTTCTTCATCGGGAATCTGATCAAGCCGTGATATGTCACGCTGATACTTGTCACTCAGCTGATTCAACCATACCAGAACGGTTTTTGCCAAAAGAACAACACGCGGCATCCATTCGCGGTCGGGGCTGTAACGCTCGTACTCTTGAGAAAGATAATCGTAATTGTAGGCTTCCATCGGAGGCAGATTGGTCATTCCACCGTTCCAGCTGGGCTTGTCTTCTTCCGAAATCATATCTATTCCAAAGAGAAGCCGCTTTAACCAGTCACCGAGCAAATCTGCCCAGTACAATCTGATATAATCAAGCTGTCCTTTAAGGCTGTTCGGACTGAAAAGGACAGGCTCTTTAAGCATTGTAATCAAATCGTTGTTTTTGGGGCCGAACGGGGGAAGTCCTGCAAAAACTTGTTTTATCGTTTTCCACGTTTTATTGTAAAGAGGATTTTTTTTCAGTTCTTTGTCACCAAATAGAATTTCAAACTGTGCAAAAGCGGGGTTCTCGTTCGCCAAATGAAGCATCAACAGTTCTTCAAGGATTATAAGCCTGTTTGAAACACCGGATTCAGCATCGTTCTGTGACAAGTATTCGCTTATAGAACAAGTATTCCGGTATACGGCAAGAGGGGGGAATTCTTCCGCAAACGCAGTGAACAGCTCATCAACTGCTTTTTTACCATATTCAGAGTCCAAAGCGGAAAGAACTTTTTCAAAGGCTTTTCTATCTTTCTGCTGTCTGTACAGATAGCAGACATAATGGAAAATCTCATCAATAAGCCCCATTGCGTTTACCTGTCCGGCACGCAGCATTTTTTCAGGCTTGTCAAACGTTACAGATTCGTTTATTTTTTTTGTAAATTCCCTTACCTTTTTAACATTAACCAGAATAACGTTGCCGCTGGTCGCAAAAAGTCCTTCACTGAATTTGCACAAATCCCTGATTTTTCGGGAAACATGAAACTCGTACAAAGGAGTTTGTGTATCTTTTTTTCCATTTGAATTCAACATAATTCTATGAGTAAATTGGACGTTGTTCATTTTTCCCCCTGAAGTCCGGTTACTTATGTAATGCACATATTTTCTTTATTGCGGCAATCAATTCCGTATCGTTTGTGAGTGCTTCTACCGTTCTTGGAATCCGGTATGTCCAGTTGAATTCCGAAATTGAGCCCGGAATGTTAATGCGCTCGTCATCAGGATTTTTGTCATAATATTCGCTTGAAAGATAAAGAAAATCCTGGAACGGATGAATGCAAAAACTGCTCTTTGCCAAAGCCAGTTTTTTTAAGATATATTCGGCGGTCTCAGGCGTAAACACATCCGGCGAAATGTTCTTTTCTGCCCCAAAGTCTCTGATAAAATCTTTTCCCGCATTCTCATTGAGCCACCAACCGCGGATTGTGGAAGAATCATGCACAGAAGAAGCCGCAACGCTAAGCTGCGGATATTTTTCCGGCGCAATATACGGTTGTCCGTCCGTATACCAGTCTCTTGTCCAGCGCAGAACACGCAGGCCCAGAATGTTCAGAGATTTCATAACCTTTGGAACAGACGGCGGATTTGCTCCCAAATCTTCCGCACAGGCTGTCATATCCACGGAAGATACTAATTCCTGAAGAAGTTCTTTTGCCTGTTTTTCCCACAGCTTTTCCATCTTCTTCTGCTTTTCGGCAATCAGCTGGGTAAGTTTTTCACGTTCTTCTTCAGACAGGGATTTCCATGAGGTTGATTCCGTATGACACCATGCTGCCGCATACTTATTCCTTGAAATTTCGATAAGAGACCTGTCACGCCAACACTCTGCCAAACGCTTTTTAATACTGTCCTCTATATCCGCGGTCCAAATATCATCTTCGGTTTTAATCTCATCCTTGAACAGCCACATTTCTTCCTGACCTATACGGTTCATTACTTTTTCAAGCTGTCCGTGAGTATACAAATAATCGTTGTTATCCTGCTGAACTATATACGTTGGTACATGAGGCTTTGAAAGCCAGCGGATGCACATATCATCAAAGCCCAGCTTTTCCAATTCCGCTGCGGAAATTGTTACAAGCGGCTGTGTATAGCCAAGAACGGCGGTGTGCTCACCTTTAGGAACAGCCCAAATTCTGAAAAAACCCAGAACATGGTCTATGCGGTAAGCCTGATAATACTTTGCCGCCGTCGCAAGACGCGCCTTCCACCATGAAAAACCGTCTTTTTTCTGGTATTCCCAGTCATAAATCGGGAATCCCCAGTTCTGACCAACAGGGTTGTAATCATCAGGAGGAGAGCCAGCACGCAGATTATCAATAAAACATTCGGGATACGCCCAGACATCAGCAGAATCCTCATTCATCATAATCGGGATATCGCCTTTTAAAAGCAGACCAAGAGATTTTACCTTTTTGGAAGCGGCGGAAAACTGCTCGTCAAGGCGCATCTGAACCCAGGCAAAAAAGTAGTGGTTCATCTTTTTAGAAGGATTTGCCCACTCGGTTTTTATTTCTGCAAGAGACGGGTTTCTGAAATTTTTCCATGTTTTGCAGGACGCTTCAAGGTTTTCACGTTTTTTTTCCATGAAAACCGCATAGTTTATTATCCAGGGATTTGCTTTTATCCAGGATGCGAGTTTTTTATCCTGAAGGATTTGTTCCTTGTTAGCCGCAAAAATCTTTACCAGCAAATCTATTTTATCATGTCGAAGCTTTTTATAATCAAAGCGCTTATTTGCAACATGAGCGTTAGCTATCTTTTTTATATCCTTGGCAAAACCCGATGCTTCAGGCAGTGCCTGCAGCCGTACATATAAAGGATTAAGGGCAAAAGCCGAAAGAGCCGAATACGGAGAACTTTCCGTTCCTGTATCGTTTACAGGCAGTAGTTGAATCAGCTTTAATCCGCATTTCTTACAGAATTCGGCGAACGGGATTAAATCCAGAAATTCTCCGCAACCACAGCTTTCATCTGTTTTTAAGGCAGAGAGAGGAATTGCTGTTCCAACTAATGCTGATAATGTTTTTTCCGTATTACTCATGCCTGTATTATAGCACATAATACTGAAAGTTCAAAAAGAATATTTAATACATAACAAAGTTAGCAAATTTCAGAACTATATAACAAATTTGTCAAGCTCATTCGTTATATTCAAAACTGATGTTCTGTTCTGTTCTGCCTTTTCTTTTACAGTCTTGAATGAGTTTGAAAACTCTTTAACTACAACTTCGGATTCTTTCATTGCACCGTTAATAACCGAAGCAAGATCTACAATATCATCAATACCGTTTTTAATTTCCTGGGTATAACCGGTCTGACTCTTTATCAGCTCATTAACTTCAGAAATCTTGGCGGTAATTTGATTTGTATTTGCAAGAACCGCATTTGCTTTTTGGGATTGCTGTATGATGGACTTTGAAATTTCACTAACCGCGTCAGACTGTGTATCAATCTTTTCGCTGATTTTACCGAACGCTGTTTGAGTATCAACAATACTCTGCTCACCGGTTCGAATTGAAGAAACTATTTCGCCGATAATTTTGTCGATATCCCTTGCTGATTTTTGAGTTCCTTCCGAAAGCTTTCTGATTTCACTTGCAACTACGGCAAAACCTTTTCCCGCTTCACCCGCGTGAGCCGCTTCTACAGCCGCATTCATGGCGAGAAGATTTGTCTGGTTTGCAACGGAATCGATTACCTGAAGAACATCACTCATCTTTTTTGATTTTTCGGAAATCTCATTTATAACACGCTGGCTTTTTTCAACTTCTGTTTTACCTGCCGAAGCCTGCTGAGTAAGTTCCTGAGAAATAATCTGTGCCTTTTCAATCAAATTTGCAACTTCAGACAAATTGGAAAACATTTCTTCCATTGAACGTGCATTCTGCTTTTCGGATTCGGCCTGAGCCTCCATAATCTGGCTTACGTCAGCCGCCTTTTCATTAAGCTTTTCAATATTCGTCTTTGCGTCATCAAGACGTTTATCCTGCTGCGCGTTCTGTTTGCTCATATTGTCAAAAGAAGCAACAATTTGCGTTATGCCCGAAAAAGAGTTTTCCGTTACATTCAGTAAATCGCCGGCATCAACATCTACTTTTTTGTTTTCGGTCTTTAACGTTAAAATGGAAAGTTTAAGAAAATCCATAAGTTTGTTCATTTCCGCCATTACGATACCAAAATCGTCAAATGTACTGATGCTCAATCGTGAAAGCAAATCACCGTTTTCCCTGAGTGCCGCAACCTGAGTAATTGTATCCTTAAAGCGGTTCCGCAGCGAACGTATTATTATAATGAAAAGCGGAGCTGTAAAGACTACTCCGTATATGTAACCAATAAGAGCCTTTTTTAAGAAAAGATCCAACGGCCACTGATGGCGGAATGCGCTGTAAGCACTACAGAATACATGATAACAGCAAATAATGATAATACCACAGTTTATTCTGAATACTGTTGTAGAAAAGTTTCTTGGTTTTATTCCGTCAATATTATGAATCTTAAGCTTTGAAAGTTCAACGCCGGCGGCAACGGGAAAAGCGGTTATGGAATATTCTATCGCTATGGCTGCATAAAGCAGAATAAGAATCATAATAACTGTTAAATCGGCAACAGAGTACGATACTTTTCTGGCAAGCATTACTATGAAGATTGTAGCACCGTTTCCTATAGGATAACCTGCAATAAGCGAAATGACCGTTACAATGTTAAGGCGCTTTAGAACTTTAATTGCCTCAATCTTTTCTTTTCCCGAGAGATCTTCTTTTTCAGCCTTTTTGATTAAGCGTACAAGCGGCTTCATCATAAAATACGCTATGAAAGAAACGACAATAAAAAGAAATACGGCTGCTCCCATTGTAACAGGCATACTGGAGAGCCAGTCGGAATAGGTAGAACCTTTTATTTGTGTTACTTGAAAGGAAGAAAGCAACGGAACACCTACAAAAGTTGAAAATGCAAAAAAAACCATGAATACTGTATATATAGTCATAGAACAAACCTCATGTGTGCTGAAAATTATATCATATTTGCGGGAAAATTCCAAATAAAAAGTCGATTAATGTAACA